>CAZURP010000093.1:0-6863 GCA_964623715.1 uncultured Isosphaeraceae bacterium
CGATGTATTTACCGGGAAGCCCTGTCCCTGCGTGAATACCAAGAGCGGAGCAGTTCGAACTCGTGACGTAGGGGAATGTGCCGTGGTCAATGTCGAGCAAGCAGGCATTTGCGCCTTCAAACAAAACATTTTTTCCTGCATTGACACAATCATGCAGTTCATACACGGTGTCAATGATGTGCGGTGCAAGTCGTTTGCCGTATGCTGCATATTCCTTGGCGAGTGCAGCGGCATCAAGCGGGGGAGCATCGACGCCAAGGGCAGTAAGTTCTGCGCAACGAATTGAGCATGTGATTTTTAACTTATCGAGTAATGCATCTGGTTGGAGTAAGTCTCCCATGCGAATGGCAGTTGCACGATGTACTTTGTCAGCATACGCGGGTCCGATGCCCCGCTTCGTCGTGCCGATTGATTGGTCGCCTTTGCCTGCAATCTGTGAGAGTTTTTGTTCGAGCGCTGCGTCGTGTTCTTTGTGGTACGGCATGACAACGTGCGCGCGATTTGAAACGCGAAGATTGTCGCCGACTTCAATGCCGCGGTCTCGCAGTGTGTCGATTTCTTTAATGAGTTGCACTGGGTCAACGACAACACCATTGCCTATGAAGCACTGTTTGTCTTCATACAAAATACCTGAAGGAATAAGATGCAATGCATACTTTTCATCTCCGACCACCACAGTATGTCCAGCATTTGCGCCACCGTTGTATCGCACAATGACATTGTGCTTAGCGGTGAGTAAATCGACAATTTTCCCTTTGCCTTCATCGCCCCACTGAAGACCTACGATAGCGGTATTCTTCCCTGTATTCATGGATGGTATTCTAGCGAGAATCAGAGGCGACGAATCACGGTTTCATCGTCATTCATCTTTACCGTAAATTCGACTGGACCGATTCTGACGACGTCTTCATTTGTGAGGTCTGCTGAGTCGACAATCGTGTCGTTGTGGAATGTGTCTGCGTCCGGGTCGCTATTTTGAAGGTTGGCTTGACCATTTTTGAGGGTGATTTCACAATGAAGGGGTGCAATTGTTGGGATGGCAACATGTAAATCGCATGATCGGCGGCTGCCGATGGTTGTACGGGCTTGCGCGAGGTCGAAGATTCGACTTGTTCCATCTTTAAATTTCATGATGAGCTGAAAAGCCATCGTGATGCTCCTCCTACGGTAAAATCCCCAATAGAGACGTGGCTGAAAAACAACCAACCAATCTTCCCCAGTTTACCATTTCGGGGTCTTTAGAGCAACCTTCTTCATTGGTGCATGCGGGTGATTTGACGGCAGAAGCGTGGTTTTCGAGTGCTTCTAACGCGCGGGGTGCGTATGTGCACGTGCCGTTCTGCTTTCATAAATGCCACTACTGTGACTTTTTTAGTGTCGTGGGCAAAGAGAGTCAACACGAAGCGTTTGTCTCTCGACTCTTTGAAGAGCTCGCGTACATCGGTTCTCAAATGCAACCGTTGGAGTCGATTTTCATTGGAGGCGGAACACCGACCCTGCTCGCACCGAAACTGTTTCAACAGATGCTTGAAGCAATCCAAAAACACCTCCCTTTTGAAAATGGAATTGAATACACCATTGAAGCAAACCCAGAAACAGTCACGCAAGAGAAAGCGGAAATTATGTCGGCATGTGGTGTGAACCGCGTCTCGATTGGCGCACAATCATTTGATGTTGCGTTACTCAAAGTGCTCGAGCGTTGGCACGATCCGAGAAGTGTCGCGCGCGCTGTGGAGTCTGTGCATAACGCAGGAATTACGAATGTAAATTTGGATTTGATCTACGCTATCCCTTCGCAAACTCTTGAACAAGTACAATCTGATATACGGTTTGCAACTTCGCTCAACCCATCCCACATGAGTTGTTATGCGCTTACCTACGAACCAAACACACCGCTTGCGCATCGGCTTGCTGTTGGAAAGGTTGTCCGTGTTGATCATGACCTTGAGGCGGACATGTTCGATTTGGTGACGGAGGAACTTGCTTCTTGCGGGTACGCGCAATACGAGATCAGTAATTATTCGAAAGAGGGTTTGGAGTGCAAACACAATTTGCTCTATTGGAAGAACGGAAACTGGTGGCCTTTCGGCCCAGCTGGCGCGGGGCATAGCAATGGGCGACGGTGGAGAAATGCACCAAGGATGAGCGACTATTTACGCAAGAGCCCATTGCCACCCGTCGAAGATGTTGAGCTGCTCAGTGAAGATATACAAGCGGGAGAAGCGTTCATGATGGGGCTCCGATTACTCGAAGGGATGGAACGAGCTTGGGTGGCTGATTTGCTCTCTAAATCAGTCGATAACTGGCGCTCACCCATCATCGATCGTAATGTTGCAGAGGGGTTCCTCGAATGGAATAAAGAGATGCTCCTATTCACGGACAAGGGGCTTCATTTTGCCGATACAGTCATCAGCGAGTTGCTCATGCGTGATGAGGGCGAGCCAACAACCCCATGAGTACTTCAGCAACATTTGGAAATTTACGCAGACGACTCGCGCCGTTCATTCGCCCTGTACTTGAGCGATTCCCGCCCGTGCGATTTTTCGCCGTTCGCTTACTGAAAATTAAACAAGCCGGCAAGTTGCACCGTTGTGGAATGGACTTTGTCTTGCCAAGTGGTGACTTTGGTGTCACGCTTGAAGCTGAATCGACCGGCGAGTATGAACCAGTAACTACAGATTTGTTGGAATCGTTGTTGCAGGAAGGAATGACCTTTGTCGATGTCGGTGCCCACGTTGGGTTGTTCACCGTGCCAGCAGCAAAATGGGTGAGTGATTCTGGAAGAGTGGTCGCGTTTGAACCACACCCCGACAATTACGCAATGCTTGTTGGTAACATTGCAAGCAATGGTTTTTCAGAAGTCATTGAAGCAAATCAATCGGCCGTATCAGAAGAAAACAAACCTGTGCATTTACACATGTCGACGTTCAACACTGGTGACCACCAGTTGTTTCATCAAGGTGGAAGGAACACTATTGAAGTGCAATGCACAACACTCGACGACTATTTCGAAACAGGGACAAAGGTTGACGTCATAAAGATGGACGTGCAGGGTGCAGAAGCGGCAGCGTTTCGTGGAATGCGCAGGGTTTTGCAGGACAACCACGCTATTCAAGTTGTTTGGGAATTGTCGCCAGCGCAACTTGAAGACGCGGGTTCAAGTGCAGAAGAGGTGTTGACCTGGCTTGAAGAACTTGGATTCAAATTGACTATTGTTGATGATGCAACAGGGGAAGTTACAAGCGCAACTTCTTCCCAAGTGCTCAAGGCGTGTCCTCGCGATTCGTACGTCAATATTTTGAGTGGTCGTGATGATTAAACCAAGAAGCAATGTGTCTTGGATTCTAAGCGCTGCGATTGTGGTTGCGATTGTGTTGTTTGGCGTTCGGTGGTCTTCTGGCATTCTGCAAAAGGGAGTGGTGCTTGATGAGCAATACATTGTCATGCCAATAAATGACATTATGCATGAGGGGTGGTCGGTAGAGACCGCGATTGATTTTGAAGAAACAAAGGGTCCTGCTATGATTTGGCAGTACGCTTTTTTTGGAAAACTTTTGGGTGGTTCGTTGAACGACTTGCGTTTGGTGAGTGTGTGGAGTTCGATTCTTGCACTCTTTGTGTTGACATGGATTGCTGTGCGAAGTTCGGTGTACAAAAACGAGTTGTTTTTTATTGCTATCGGGTGGTTATTGATTCCGTACAATTTGGTGTTTAGCGAACTTGTCATGGGTGAAGTTTCATTTTTGTTCCTTTCGCTTCTTGCAGTTGCAGCATTTTTCTGGGGGATTGAAGCGAACGCACCAAAATCAAGAAAAATGGTGGCACCCCTTTTGTATTGCATTGCGGTTGCGCTCGCGCTTCACAGCAGAATTCACGTTGTTGCATTGGCAGGCGGTGTTTGTGTGACTGCTTATGCTCTTCAAGGAACAAAGAGTTGGCCATGGTGGGTTGCGAGTATTCTTGCGGGGACGTTGCGCATTCCACTTTGGATGCGCTGGGGTGGACTTGTAAGCCCTGAGTACCAAGCGTTGCACGGTCTTGGATTTCGACTTGAGAGTTTGTCGTACTTAGCGGCTGCGCTCGCCCCTTTTGTTGGTGTGTTTGCCATCGAAGGATGGAGAGTCGCAAAGTCAAAGGCATGTCTGTTTTGCGCGTTTTTGTTGGGAGTACTCTTGATGTACGTCGCCATGCCTGATTTAACAATACCAGTGGGAAAAATCGATCTCACACTTGAGCATGCACGATTTCAAGGTTTCGCAGCAACGTTCGCAAAAACATTCACAACCTCGGGATCTCTACAACAAGTGTTGCTCGCTTTATTGGCTGGAGTCGGCCTTGCGGGTCTTGCTGGACTTTGGCAGTGCAAAGTGAAAGCGAGTGTTGCAGGATCGATTACGTTTTGGTCACTTGCGTTTGGTTGGTTGCTATACTCGCTCACTCGCGGATTCGTCTTTGACCGTTTTCTGTTGACGTGGGCATTTCTACTTCCAATTGTGTGGTACCGCGTACTGCCGAAATGGTTGCTCATTCCTCAGTACATAGTGCTTGCTGTAATCGCAGCAATGCTCTGCAATACTTGGCTCTAAGTCACACTTCGGTTGACAAGCGAATAAACGACCCGCGGGGTCGTTTCGGCAGCAGGTGAATAAACGACCCGCGGGGTCGTTTAGGCGGTTGGGTCGATGATTCCACCAGAAGCAGGTGGATCCGCTGGGGCACCGCCGGGAACACCTTCTTGTGTTTGGGCAGCAACGAGTTGGGCTATTTGAACGAAACGGTTTTGTAATTCTTGTGTGAGTTGCTTGAGTTCGGTTGCTTCTTCTTCGGAGAGGTTGCCATCCGTCTTTTCAACAAGCATATCAAGGAGGTCAATGGTAAATTTTGAGCCTTCGAGGTCGACCATAACACCCTTGCCAGAAGGGTCTTGGTGCATTCCAAGTCCCATGAGCGCTTGAGAGGCGAGGATACCGAGAAGTCCACGGAAGTTTGGCTCAGGCATTTGGCGTTGTTCTGCCTTCTCTTCTGCAGTTTGCTCTGCTTGGGTCAGGCGTTCTTTTTCTGCTTGTGCTTCCGCTTTCCAATCGCTGTCGATTTGGATTTCTGGGGTGGTTTGGTCTTGTGAGGAATCGGTGGTCATGTAGGGCTCCAAAAAAAGTGCATAGAGAAAAGTTGTAATTGGACAGTATACGCTACTTCTGCTCGTACAATGCGCGTCATGATGCGATGGACTGCAATTATTGTTTTGGCGCTTTCGGTTGGCTGCACAAGCCAGTTGCAAGTACTTACTGAAGAAACGAACGTGATTCAGGTTTCTGACTTTACATCGCCTGTTGTCAGTGTTCCCTCTAATGAAGCGTTGATTCTTGTCCCCGAAGTAGCACTCCAGCCGCAAGAGACTTCAATCGCTATTGTCGAAGAAGAAGGGTTCGAAGAAGACGCAACGTCGGAGTTTTTACCAGAAGTGGTTGGCGTTCCGATTACGGTAGAGGCGCTCGTTGGGCAGGTGAATGGTCGCCCTATATATGCGAACAATGTCCTTGAGCCAATAGCAGACCAACTTCGAGCAGACGCCAAAAAAATGAATCGCTCGCAATTTGCAGACGCAACCCGAAAGTTGTTGTATTACGAAACTGAAAGCATGGGTTCTTCAGTCCGCGGTGGTCGAGTATACGAATTAGTCATAACGGATTTACTTCTTTCAGAAGCGCTTGGTAATATGTCCAAGGAGCAATCGTACGGTGTTTTTGCAATGCTCGGACAGATGCGCCAAAATCTTGCATCGGCGCAAGGGGGAAGCCAAGTGCAACTTCGACAACGTATCGAAGATCAAGCGGGCGTTTCAACCGAAGAATTTTTAAGTATGCAACGTGATCAAATTTTGATTGATGCGTTGCAGCGCCAAAAAATCTGGCCAAAAGTGAACGTGACATGGCGAGACATCCAGCGGGAATTTGAAAAGCTTTCGAGTAACACGTCAGTTCCTACATTCGAGATGGACGAGATGCGCACACAGGAAATTCTAAGGAATATGCAGACGGGCACGCCTCTAAAAGATATTACTGCAGCGAAGGGTTCGGTGACACTTGGAAAAATCCGACTTGCAAAAGACGATGACCGTATTCAACAGGTCAAAGATGCTTTTACAAACGGCATGCACTTTCAAGAGGTTGCTCTAATGGTAGAGGAGCGGGACAATGGTGTTTGGGATTCCTTCGTTATAGAAAGTGATGGCCTTGCAGCCATAGGAATAGCGGATACATTTAAAGAAAAATTGCTGTCAGTTGATGTCGGCGAAGTTGTCCCTGCATTTGAGTTTGGCGATGGTGTTTTTTGGATAACAGTTCTAGAAATGCAGGAACCAGTTTCGTTGTACAACCGTAGTATTCAAATTGCATTAAGAAATGTGTTGCGATGGGTGCAATTCAATACAGAGAAAGGCCGATTTGTTGAATCGCTTTGGGGAGAGGGTAGTCTTGAAGAAGTTAAGACAATGGCTGACCGTGTTACGAACATTGCTGTTCGTCGATTTCAGCAGTAACAGGAGCAAGCCTACTCCATCAAGCAAAGATCGAAAGCGAATTGGGTCAAGTGGGGAGCGATGTGCTCGTGTTTTTTTGAAGGGACGCGGTTGGCGGTGTGTCGGGAAAAATATTCGTTTTGGAAAAGATGAACTTGATATTTTGGCGGTGAGCCCGGATGAAAGGACGCTCGCGATTGTGGAAGTACGGTCAACAGCGCAAGAAAACAAACAGCCCGAACGTACCGTTGGTCGTGCAAAACGAGCGGCATTGTTGCGAATCGCATCCCAGCTCCGGGGTAAAGCAAAACAAAGCCAGTGCACCTTGCGGGTTGATCTCATCACC
>CAZURP010000094.1:0-6854 GCA_964623715.1 uncultured Isosphaeraceae bacterium
AAGCACAGTTCCAATCCGCGCCGAGCTTCTCGAAGCAGTTCTTTGGTGGAGCGAAGAACATAAAAAAACAACCCGTTTTGTTTCATCAAATGCCTTGTTGATCCCTTCTTTGCACCAACTCGCATGGCTCATAGGCATTGAAGAGCCACCTGAGTACGATATGCTCGTCAAAACACCCGTGCAAGACCGGGACGGCAGCGTTGTCCTTGGCGTACTAGCAGTTGAACAGTTTACGACAACGCAGCAACGCAATACCTTGATTCAAGAATGGACGAAGGATTACGACGTTGCTCGACAAAAGTCCGCTGTACTCCTTGCGATGATGGGTGACAAAACAATCGCCTTCCCGCCGTCAGAACGACGAGCACTTGCAACCTTGCAAGCCATTCAAAAAGACAGCAATTACTTACTCGCCTGGCGATCGCTGCATGACGAAGACGGAATGATTATTCCAGACATTGCCCTCGCTGGCATGCTTGCCAATGAAGAAAAGTTTTTCCCTATTCTCCTTAAAAGTGTTGAAAAGAAGAAATGGAAACACCCTGAGCACCCAATTCTAATCGCCTCCTACTTCGCACCTGAAATAGCGGGCAAGCTCCCGTTCGATTTTCTTCAAAATAGCGAAACAAGAAAGAAATGGTGGTCGCTCTTCACTTGCGGGTTACTGCTTGAAAGGGGATGATACGCACTATGGACAAAACAACAGCACTCAGCGTCATCATGATGCCCCGCGACGCAAACGGGCTCGGAACGATTTTCGGCGGCATTATTCTGTCGTATATTGATCAAGCAGGTTTTGTTGAAGCAAGGCGGAACGGCATCCATAGATGGGTAACCGCTTCAATGGACAAGGTTGATTTTGAAAAACCTGTTTTTGTTGGAGACGTTGTTCGGTTTATCACAAAAACGGTGAAAACCGGTCGCTCATCAATTGTTATTGAAGTGACCGTCGAAGCCGAACGTTTCAATTCGGGCGAACGAATCGTGGTAACGACTGCTTCAATGACGATGGTGAGCGTTGATGCGGATGGAAAATCTATTCCGTTTGATTCTCCACCAACGTGCCAAATGGGCGCACAAAAATGACAACCCTCGCAGTGCTTTTCAGTGGTGGTGGCCGAACTATTTTGAACCTTCTCGACCACATCGAGGATGGGAAACTCGATGCAAGGATCACGCTTGCTATAGCTTCAAGAGATGGAATCGCTGGCATTGACCGACTCGCTGAACGGTGCATTGATGTTGCCGTTGCAACACAAGAAGGCGATGCTCCAGAGGAAATCGATGCACGGGTGCATGCTTGGCTTGAAGAGGCAAATCCAGATTTAATTTTACTTTGCGGCTATCTTCGACTCCTCAAGATTGAACCATGGATGCAAGGCCGAGTCCTCAATATTCACCCCGCCCTGCTTCCTGATTTTGGGGGTAAGGGCATGTATGGCATGCATGTGCACAAATCCGTTCTCGAAAGCGGATGCGAACAATCAGGTTGCACCGTTCACTTCGTCGATGAGCAGTACGACCACGGGCCAACCATTTTGCAAGAAACATGCACAGTTAACGCAGGCGAAACTGCTCAATCGCTTGCCGACAAGGTGTTTTCTCTCGAATGTAAGGTGTATCCAGAAGCAATTCGCAAAGTTGCAGACCAACTAAAGGTATGATGCTCGCAGATGAGCGATTCCGAACCAACCACAAAAAAATCAAAACGACCTTTTTTACGTGGATTAGCAGTGTTACTCCCCTCGGTGTTAACGCTCTGGCTTATTGTAAAAGCGTACCAGTTTATTGATTCCGCAATCGCAGAACCAATCAACCGCGGTATTCGCGCTGGATTCATCCAAATACCAAAATATTTTCCCTCACTTGCTGAAACGTTCGCGATGGGGCCGACGCCCGAACAACTTGAACAAGCGGCGCATGGCGCAAACATTGCGACATCAGATAGCGTCGCAATGAAAACACTCGCGCAAGAATTGTTTGCAAATTCAGTCAATACCTGGTGGGACGAACACCTTTGGATGAACTTTCTCGGGTTAGTCGTCGCAGCAGTCATCGTCTATGTTTGCGGTCGCCTCGTTGGAGGATTCATCGGACGTGCGTTTTACAAACGAATCGAAAAAATGATGGTTGCTGTACCGGTCATTCGTAAAGTCTATCCATACATCAAGCAACTTGTCGACTTCTTGATCAGCGACGAAGATAAGCCAAAATTTAGTCGAGTAGTCGCTGTGGAGTATCCACGCAAAGGCATTTGGTCGGTTGGATTTATGACAGGCGGGTCTTTGCAATCCATAGAAAAGGAGTTACCTGATTCCATCACAGTGTTTATTCCCAGCTCCCCAACTCCTTTCACGGGATACACCATAACGGTGCAAAAGAAAGACACGATAGACTTACCAATTACGGTGGAAGAAGCGATTCGGTTTGCTGTCAGCGGCGGTGTACTGGTGCCTGATCACCAGATAATGGCAAACGGACTTACAAGTGTTTCGGTCACTCCAGAAATATCGAGAGAAGAATCTGCTAAAATGGATGAAACAAACGAACAAAAGGACTAGTAAGAAAGAAGCACACTATGCAAATCAACGTAACAAGTAAACATATTGACATGACTCCGACCATTGAGGAGTACGCTCAATCGAAGTCCGAAAAACTCACTCGTTTTTACGATCGTATTGAACAAATCGACATGAAAATTGAAAAAACGACACACGGTTTTACAGTTGAGTTAATTTCAGATGTCGAACACCACGACAACATTGTCTCAAGAAGTGAAGATGACGATTTGCATGCAGCAATAGACAGTTGCGTCGACAAGAGTGTTCGACAGTTAACCGACCTCAAAAACAAACTACGCGATCACAAACATAACACTCCCGCAGGAGGACAAGAACGATGAAACTCATGGAAATTGTTGTCAAAGACGCCATTCTTCCAGAACTCAAAGCGACAAAACGTGATGAAGCGATCGCTGAAATGGTAGACGCGCTCGTCTGCTCTGGTTGCGTAACCGAAGAACAGCGCACCGATTTTACAAAAGCAATCATTCGTAGAGAAAACAAAGGGTCTACAGGTTTTGGGCACGGTGTTGCAGTACCGCACGTAAAACATGCCGACATCAAGACAATGCGCATCGCCATTGGCAACAGCGTTGAAGGTATCGACTTCAAAGCGCTCGACCGCGAGCCTGTGTACTCCATCGTCCTGCTCTTAAGCCCTGAAGACCAACCAGAAAATCACCTTGATGCGATGGAAGCAATCTTCAGCTCGCTCAGCCAAGACACATTTAGGCGCTTCCTTCGACAAGCGAACTCGTCCGATGATGTGATTACGCTCTTGACTGAAACAGACAACGCAGTTCGATAACAGTTCTAACGTTTTTATTTTCCCAACGATGGCATTTCAAGAAGAGATGCTGAATCTATCAAACCCTACTAATTTATGGCTACCGCAACGAAAACAGTAAAAATCAACAATCGCCTGGGCATGCACGCACGCCCTGCGATGTTGTTTGCTGAAATTGCTGGTAAATTTGCCTCTGCAATTACGGTCGGTCATGCCAATAGCGACCAAGTGGACGCCAAGTCCATCATGCAGCTCATGATGCTCGCCGCCACCGAAGGCACTGCGCTTACCATCAATGCGGATGGCGCAGATGCAGATACCGCCATCGAAGAACTCGTCGCCCTCGTTGACTCCGGTTTTAACGAATAACTAATTCTAGTGACAGTCACTTGCGCTCGAAGACTCGCTTTGTGTGATAGTCACGTCGAATCATCGACGCAACTGCTCCGCGCGCAAATCTCTTGACATCAACGATTGAATTGCATCCTTCATCGAAAGTCCTTCGTACAAAACGTTATACATTGCATTTGCAATTGGCATCTCAACGCCCTGCTCTTTGGCTAATGCATGCACCGCTTTTGTTGTTGCAACACCTTCGACAACCGAGCCCATGGTCTCAGTGATTGTTTGCAAATCTTCACCTTTGCCAAGTCGTTCACCGCACGTTCGGTTTCTACCATGAGGGCTAAAACACGTTGTTGCCAAATCACCAACGCCAGCTATGCCAAAAAACGTTTCGAGTTGTGCGCCGAGTGAAACACCAAGTCGTGAAATTTCTGCGAGCCCCCTTGAAAGCATCGCAGACTTTGCATTGTCTCCGAGCTCCATTCCGTCACAAATGCCTGCTGCAATCGCGATCACGTTTTTAAGTGCGCCTGCGAGCTCAACGCCAAAAGGATCGCCGTGGGTATAAACTCTAAGCCACGGAACATCAAACAATTCTTGCACTTGTTTTGCGACTGCTTCGTCCGTCGAACTTGCGACCATCGCTGCAGGTTGCCGGCGAACTAACTCGGTCGCAATTGTTGGTCCAGATAAAACGCACGTTGCATGCGCATCACCAATGACCTCTTCAATAATTTGTGTTGGCAATAAATTAGTTTCAATTTCAATGCCTTTCGCTACGCACGCAACCGGAACGTCGTCCGAAACAACACTTGAAAGTCTGCCCCACACAGTACGAATAAACTGGGTGGGAATCGCGTTGAGTGCGTAATCTACCTCTGAAAATGTTTCTTCAGCATTCGGGGTAACACAGATGGCATCCGACAACGTGAAGCCTGGCAATCGTGCCGATGTGCGCCGTTCAGCGAGGTCATCAATATGGCTCGGAAATGGTCCCCACAAACGAACATCCACTCCCTTGGCTACGAGGGCATCGGCCATTACGAGGCCCATTTGCCCATCGCCAATAACTGCAACGCTTGTCATTGTCTACCTGCTTTCATCTTGGTGGTATATCTCATAAGATTACCCTAATCCTACACGAACAATGCCCCTTGAATAGGGCTATAGTAGAGAGATTCAAGAAGGAACCACTTTTATTATGTCTGAAACAGCGAATATAGAGCAATCCGTCCAAACTGGCACCATGGATGGTGCGCGCAAACTTGAACGTCGGCTTCTTGTTGCCTTAGGCGGAGGCGTGCTTCTTGCTGTCTCTTGGATTGGGCACCTTCTTGGTTCCCACACGTTGATTTCTCAGATTCCCGCAGCGATCGGTGCGATTATCTTGGTCATTCCACTACTCGCAGGCGCGTGGGTTGAAATCAAAAAAGGTAAACCCGCAAGCGACTCGCTCGCTTCTCTCGCGGTTGTCGCCGCGCTTTCAGCGGACATGTATTTAGCAGCAGGATTCTTGGCGCTCTTTCTTTGGATGGCAAATCTAATCTTAAGCCGAACAGCATGGGGAGCGCAACGCGCAATTAAAGACCTTGTTGACCTCACTCCAAGAAGTGCACGACTTGTGGAAGATGGTGCAGACAGAATGGTTGGCCTTAGCCAAATTGCAATTGGGATGATTGTTCGAATTCGCCCAGGCGAAAACTTACCTGTTGACGGCACCATTGTTTCGGGCAACTCAGATATTAACCAAGCATCACTTACAGGCGAAGCGGTTCCGATTGAAGTCGAAGCGGGAACCGATGTGTACGCTGGTACAACAAACTTAACTGGACAAATCGATGTCAAAGTAACCGCGGTTGCCGCTGACACGACCATTGGCAAAGTTGAATCGCTCATCCGCGAAGCAGAATCAACTCGCACACAAAAACAAGAACTCATCGAACAACTTGCCTCGTACTACTTCTCCATCGTGGTGATGGTCGCAGCAGTTGTTTGGTTCTTTACCAGTCGAAGTGCCGACGAAGCAATACGAGGCGCGGCAGCCGTTCGTGCGATAACTGTGCTTGTTGTTACATGCCCAGGTGGACTCTTGATTGCACACCCGACTGCAATGGTTGCAGCATTTGCCGCCGCCGCACGTCTGGGCATCATGATTAAACACACGATGACACTTGAAGCTGCCGCAGGCGTTGACACAGTCATTATGGATAAAACGGGTACGCTTACCACTGGCAAGTTTGCTGTTGGCCGTCTCGCACCTGCCGAAGGTGTCGAGGGCGCCACGCTCTTGCAAGCCGCTGCGGATGCGGAGCAGCATTCGAATCATCCATTGGCAAAATCAATTTTAGAAACTGCGACACAAGCGAATATCACACCAGGAAGTGTTGAAAAGTATGAAGAAGTGCATGGCCGTGGTGTCATTGCGCACACAGATGGTGGCGATATTTACGCAGGGCGAGGCGCTTGGCTTGAAAGTTTGAATGAAGCAATTGCTGCACAAGTTAAAACGGTTTCAGAAAAAATCGAAGGCATGTCAAGTGTACACATTATGCGAGGCAAACAATACTTAGGTGCTGTTGGACTCGAAGATAAACTACGCCCACATGCTGCTGAAGCTGTCGAAGACATGCGCCGTCATGGTGTACGTCATGTTTCAATCTTTACAGGCGATCGCCTTGATGTTGCAAAACGTGTTGCGCAAGCGGTTGGCGTGGATGCAATTGAGGCAGAATGCTTACCAGAAGAAAAACACGAAGAACTCAAGTACCTTATTGGTCGCGGGCACAGCACGCTTGTTGTCGGCGATGGTATTAACGACGGTCCAATTCTTGCGACTGCGGATGTTGGTGTTGCGATGGGCTTGAGTGGTTCTGACATTGCGACAAACAGTGCAGGCGTTGCCTTGATGAACGATGACCTTCGAAACATACCATTTTTGATTTCACTCGCAAGAAAAACAAAGAGTGTTATTGCGCAGAATATTGGCGCTTCACTTGTGCTTGCGATTGTTGGCCTTGCGCTTGCGGCAACAGGCAACATTAACATTTGGGTCACACCGTTTTACTACGCGCTTGGCTACATTGTTGTTATCGCGAACAGTTTGCGCTTGATCCGCTTTGGTGAAGAGTTCACTTCGGTTGTCGAATCACAACGGCGCATGG
>CAZURP010000095.1:0-4893 GCA_964623715.1 uncultured Isosphaeraceae bacterium
AAAAATCACACCGATATACGCAGCGCATAATGTTGGCCACAATGGAAGCGCACCTTGTTGTACAAGCATGCCAGCGGGAATGATAATAATGTCCTCACCAAGAGGAATGCCGATACCAGACAATAGAAGCAAACCAAAAACAACCCACGGTCCCCAAGTTGGATCAACCATCCCCATAAGATCGTTAATCCATACTTCCATTTAAATCACCACTACCTCTTCATCCCCAATGCTTGAAGGCAATTGATTTTTCATGAGGTCATCTGGGCTTGCTCCGGAAAGCGGGCTTATCTCGACTAGCGCTCCTTTTGCAACTTCCACCCCACTTCGCAGCAGCCATAGCTTCGCCCTTTCGACTTGTAATGCGTGACTCGTTTCTGCAGAATCTTTTCCGGAAGCATTTTTTATTGGTGCAAACTCTTCTACCCTGCTCGTCTCAACGACGAGCGAGCGTTTCGCAAGTGGGATGACATCAAACACAAATTTTTCGAATTTACACGCGTTGGGTTCTTCTGGTTTAATTCGCTCTCCACTTTGCAAATCAATAAAAGGTACTTTTTTACGCGCCTTATGCCACGGCAAATCATCTGCAATCTGTTGTAAAAAGGTAACTGTAAACAAGTGCATCGCAATTGAACCACCAGCGTATACGAGTGCTCCCTCTGCTGTGCGCTCGTGCGCTTTCCCAGATGGCAAATCGCTGTACTCGACAACTTCGATTCTGCCATTTACTTTGCAAAAGACGCCGACACGTTCCTCTGGATCTGTTTTTAGGACGCACTTGCTCGAAACTTCAGATGAAGATCTATCGCTGCAATGTAACCCTATAAAATCAGGATCAATCACATTCGCGAGGGGATTATCCACTTGTACATACGAAAGATATTTGATTCCGCGAGTCACCATTTCGTCTAGGCCACCGCTGCTGCGTAAAGCAGAAACAACTCCACCATGACCATCTGGGTTCATCGCAATGCTTGACTTCGATGAAAGCATCATGCTTCCATCATCGTTCACCGCGGGAATTTCATTCTGCGTAAAAAGAAAAATATCAGTGCGTTGCATTCCGAAGCAATTATTGTCGAGCAAGAATGATCGCGTTGCCGCGTCGTTTTCCTTGCTTGTCATGATGTACCAAGGGATGGTGGTTTTATATTTCTCAGACGCAAACAGTATTTGTTCAGCGATTAATTGAAAGAGCGACTTCCCTGTAATTGGTGTGGCTGGGAACGTCCCTTTAGGGCCGCTCCACCCTAACCGAGTGCCCTGCCCTCCCGCGACTGTGAGCACGCCTATTTCTCCGTTTGCGATGGAAGACATACCGGCTTCGCGAAATGCATCGTTCAATAAAATCACTTCGCAGGGCTCAAATAATTTCTCATCATTAGAGGGATTTTCTTCAAGAAGATTTTTATATAAAGCAAAATCAATCGATTCGAGTTGCTTTGTTAAGTGGTCTTGCTCGTCAGCAGAAAGTTTCGACCAAAAGTGCGCCAGATGTTCTTGTTTACAATCCGCGAGTTGTTTCTGAAGATTGCTTGGAAGAGTATTCAAAACGATGGTTTTTCAGGAACAGTCCATCCATCAGGTAAATGACGAACAATCATGCCGGTTTCTAAATAAATGACCTGCTCGCAAATGTTTGTACAGTGATCTGCTACTCGCTCCATTGCTCGAGTAACTGCAAGCAATTCAAAAGCAACAAGCGGTTCAAGTTGCCCGTTTCCTGTTCGATGTTGCACATCCATCACTATTTCTTTTCGGAATCTGTCTACGGTGTCGTCAAAAGACAACACGCTCACCGCTTTAGATGTATCAGTTTCAGAGAGCGCAGCGTTTGTATCACGCGCCATCCCAATCACACTATTCGCCATTACTCTAAATGTTGGGGGTGCGCTGGAAATGAGATTTTTGTTTTGAATTGCCGATTGAGCAACAATCACAGCGCAATCCGCGATGCGTTCAAGTTCATTATTCACTTTCACTATTGTGAGAACGCTACGGATGCTGTGTTCATCCTCAGCTCCTAGCCTGAGTAACTCGATGCACGCTCTTTCAATCTCAACGTCGACCTTGTCAATTGCGCCATCGCTATCAATCACCGTCTGGGCTTGAGAAACATTACCATCAAAACTTGATTCCACAGCACGCAATAACTGGTCAGAAACACGAGCGCCTTGGGTGTTCAAATCTGCTGATAATTGTGCTAATTTTTTTTCAAACTCTGACATCTAAGTGGCTCTCTTACGTCCGCATATCGGCTCTGTGGGAGTATACTCGCCATCAATTAGTATGGAATGCATTCATGAGTAAACTTTGTGTCAATATTGATCACGTTGCTACAATTCGCCAAGCGCGAATGACTGTTGAACCCGATCCAATACTTGCAGCTCGCGAGGCCATTTTGGGTGGAGCGGACGGGATTACCCTCCATATTCGTGAGGATCGCAGGCACATGCAAGACGACGACTTGTTCCGCCTAAAAGAGAGCACGTCTGTTCCCCTTCACTTAGAACTCGCGCCCACTTCAGAAATGCTTGCGCTCGCTTGCCAAGCATCCCCCGACATGGTGATGGTTGTGCCAGAAGGCAGGGATGAGATTACAACAGAGGGAGGACTCGATGTCATCGCTGAGTTTGCCTCACTGCAAGAATTTGTCGCCAAGATAAAAGAGAACGGCATGCCCATTAGCGCCTTTGTCGACGCAAACAGTTCGCAAATTGATGCCGCAAAAGCATGCGGGTTCACTGTCTGTGAAATCCACACTGGCCCATACGCTGAAGCCGTCATTCAACATGATTGCTTACTCGATCATCCAGAAGTTGTAAAAGAACAACAACGAGTAAGCAGCGCTGTTGCATACGTGTTAGACCAGGGAATGCAATGCAATGCCGGGCACGGCTTAACACACTTCAATGTTGCGGGCGTAGCATCTATTCCAGGCATCTCTGAATTACATATTGGGCACTCCATTGTGAGCAGGAGCGTCTTCACTGGCATTCGCCAATCAGTAACTGAAATGAAAACAAACATAGAAAATGCCCAACATGCCTGATAATTATTCCATTGCTGAACTTCCATATAAAATTGCAGTCCTTTGTTATCTCTACGATGAAAACGATCGGTTGCTTTTACTACACAGAAACAAAGAACCAAACAAAAACAAGTACTCGCCAATTGGAGGAAAACTCGAAGCTTCCATCGGCGAAAGTCCGCACGCGTGCGCAATCCGTGAAATACATGAAGAGTCCGGCGTGCTTGTCAAATCCAGCGACATACGACTTTCGGGCATGCTCGCAGAGACCGCCTTCGCTGGAAAAACCCACTGGCTGATATTCCTCTATGAGGTGACTCGCACGGTGCAAGTTTCAGAAATTACTTCCATGGACATTAACGAAGGCACACTTGAGTGGGTGCCGATTGATGAGATTGAAAACAAAGACATACCCAACACCGACCGTGACATTATCTGGCCACTCGTGAAACAACATCGTGGAGGTTTCTTCGCACTCGATATTGACTGCAGCAAAGAACCCTATTCTTGGGAAGTCAAAGAAGAATGGAAAGCAACCGATGTTTGAAGTTTCTGTTGCAGACTCCTTTGTTGCAAAACACGCAGTGACTATTTCGGGAGTAGATGAAACACCACACGAACATGACTGGCAAGTTGTTGCCATCGTTGGCAATGAGACTCTCGATAGTGACGGACTCGTTGTTGATTTTCTGCAACTTGAAGAGTCATTAAAAACAATTCTGTTGACACTTGATGGGACGAACCTCAACACAAACGCTGTCTTGCAAGGCAAGAATCCATCAACTGAAAATGTTGCGATGTATATTGCAAAAGAACTTGAAAAAAGAGTAGTATCCCCAGCTCGTTTACTTTCTATTCATCTCACCGAAGCCCCAAACTGCATCGCAACGTACCGACTATGACAAACGCTCCACTTATGCTTTCCGTTTCAGGCGCCCGCGGAATCGTTGGCAAAACAATGACGAACGAAGTTGCACATGCATACGCAAGCGCCTTTGCTTCTTTTTTGCACGACAAACTCGGGCGCGTTCCGACACTCTGCGTAGCGCGAGACAGTCGTCCTAGTGGTCCAGAGCTTCAACAAGCCGCCGCAGATGCTTTTGTTTCCTGCGGGTGCAAGGTTACAGATCTCGGTGTCGTTGCGACTCCCACTGCAGGCGTCATGATTCACTCACTCCGCGCGGATGGTGGAATAATCGTAACCGCATCACACAATCCAACACCGTGGAATGGTATTAAATGCCTGGATGGTAATGGCCTCGCTCCTTCAAAAAATGAAGCAGCGGAAATAATTCGTCGCTTTAAAGAAAACTTTTCACTCCATGAGAAGGAAGGTGGGATTCTTGAAGTGAACACCCAGGGGCACGACACCCACCTCGCAAAATTGTTGGGGATTATCGATCCAGAACCCATTCGAAAACGACGTTTTCGGGTGGTGTTGGATTCTATTAATGGCGCAGGGTGTGAGGCTGGATACAAGTTGTTAGACATGCTCGGCTGCGAAGTGCTCCATCTCAATGGCGAACCAACAGGAATTTTTGCGCACACGCCAGAGCCCAAAGAGGAGAACCTCGTCGGGCTCTGTGAAGCTGTCGATAAATTTGACGCAGACGTTGGTTTTGCCCAAGACCCAGATGCAGATCGCCTCGCGGTTGTCGACGAGAACGGGCGATACTTTGGGGAAGAATACACACTTGTTCTTTCAGCGATGCGTTGGCTTTCTCAACACCCAAATACTTCGTGCGCCACGAACCTCTCCACAAGCAGAATGATTGACGATGTTGCAAAAGAGTATGGATGCGAATCCTACAGAAGCGCCGTTGGCGAAGCGAATGTTGCAAGCGTCATGAAGGAGCATC
>CAZURP010000095.1:4903-6854 GCA_964623715.1 uncultured Isosphaeraceae bacterium
GGCGAGGGGAATGGCGGTGTTATCTTTCCGAAGGTTTGCTGGGTTCGCGACAGCCTTTCAGGCATGGCGCTCGTGCTTGATTTAATGAGAGAACGTAACGAACGATTATCAACCATCGTCAACGGCATCCCAAAATACGAAATGCTAAAACGAACGATTGACCTCGCTGACCTTGGCGGTATTCCTGCAATTGAAAAAGAAATCGAGCGGTTAAAAATTGCATACAAAAATGAAAAACAAGACGATAGCGATGGTTTACGAATTGATTTTGCCGAGGGCTGGCTCCACGTTCGCCCTAGCAACACGGAGCCGATTGCTCGAGTCATTACCGAGGCAAAAGACTCGCTCACTGCCTACAAACTCGCCAACCGCGTCAAACTCTAAAATGACTTTTCCTTTTTTAAAGTGACAGTCACTTTCCAAACTTAATTTCTACACTTGCACAAAAAGGAAGTCACTTTTCCTTTTTCAAAGTGACAGTCACTTTCAAACCTTTTTTTACCGAGTAGCGTTTATTCGTAGAGTTGGGCGCGGGGCCTCACCGAAGCGGTGAGGCGGATGATTTCACCATCGCCGTCCATTGCTGTTTGGTGCTCGGGGTCTGGCACGACGGCGAGATTAATAGTCACCCGGCGTAAGTTGATGCCGTTTTCGTACTGCAAGAGGAATGGAGTGATCGGCGTTCCGCCAACATTTTGCGTTACACCACCAAGGACTGTTGCGCTGGTTCCATCGATGTCTAGCTCGAGTGTTTCATCGACACTGTTCCAAGTTATTGTGACTTGTTGCCCATTTTGCGTCGTTATTTCGAGAGAGTTACTCTCAATCTCATCGATTGTTGCATTGGATGGAAGTGGACCAAACGATACACCGGTGCGGACGAGTAGTGCGATTCGCTCAACAAGCAACCGTGAAGTTAAACGATTAACGCCATCAGCAGAGGAACGTTCATACGCATGCACCGACGATTGGATGGACGCGAACAACCCCGTCAGCAGCACAGAGGAAATTGCCAATCCGATGAGCAATTCGATTATGGTGAACCCTTTTCTCATTTATGAACCCTCCTTGTACGAACCACCATCTGGAACAATAGTGATTGGCCACGGGACACCGTCGGGCATGGGTGCGTCAGGATTTGCTCGAAGCGAAACCCGACCATACCCAGAGAATGTTTTCAATGCATCGTCGATACCCTCTTCGTCACCATCTTCAGGTCCAAAATAACCAAGTGTCGTGTTAAACGCATCTGCTTCACCACCGTAGTACAGCGCCCCCTCGCCTTCAACAGGATGGTAGGTGGATAAAATTGCACCATGTACATCAACGACTCCGCGTAAATCAAGAAGCCCGCTCACGATTGTCCCCGTCAATTTAACACCCACTGCTTCATTGTTTTGAAATGTTCCAATCTCAACTGACCAACCTGGCATGAGTACCGAGCTTCGTGCCATCTGTTCACGATCGGCTGGATCAATTGCGTTGAGTAACGCTTGCAACATAGGTCCGTCACTCTGCGCAAGGACATCCGGGTCCTCTGGGTCAAGAAAGAAGCGCGATTCCCCTGTCACTTGAACTTTGTTTCGCCAGTGGGTAAATTCTGAAGGCACATCTGCTGCAATTGAACCCAAAAATGTGCAATCGTGGAATCGAACGTTGTTTGAAAGTTCTCGCGTGCTTGCGTATGGTGTACCGCCTGTTTCTGCAGTAAGACCTGTAAATTGTTCCACATATCCGCCAGTGCCATCTGGCTCCATAGAACCAGCAAAATTCCAATTTGGGTCAGCAACATCTTCGGTGGTCTCAACCCAAGTTACACCGACAAATGTGCAATCATTAAAGACTGCATTTGTACCAACTGGAATCCGCACATTATAAAAAGACATGTCGTTGTAATGTGCCCGTTCGTACCAATCGTAGGCGCCATCCGCTTCATATGGCACACCTTCCC
>CAZURP010000096.1:0-6849 GCA_964623715.1 uncultured Isosphaeraceae bacterium
CCTCAATTCAAAACGGTCTCGAAAAATCGATTGACTGGTACAAAGCAAACAAGGAAGTAATACGATCATGAAAAAGGCACTCATCACAGGAATCAATGGTCAAGACGGTTCGTACCTTGCTGAGTTTCTTTTAGCGAAGGGATACGAAGTCCACGGCATCCTCAAGAGAAACTCTGTTGCTGAAAACCAAACTGCTCGGCTCGATTCTTGCTACAAAGATTTGAATCTCTATTACGGTGACCTTTGTGATCTCTCGTCGCTGATTTCTATTATGCAAAATGTCATGCCTGACGAGGTGTACAACCTTGCAGCGCAATCGCATGTTCGAATTAGTTTCGATGTTCCAATCTACACAGTCCAAGCAGATGCTGTTGGCGTGTTGAATGTTTTTGAAGCAGTGAAACTAATCAAACCCGACGCAAAGATTTACCAAGCATCCTCCTCTGAAATGTTCGGCAACTGCATCGACGATGATGGGTTCCAACGCGAGACGACGCGCATGCTCCCTGTAAGTCCTTACGGTTGCGCGAAAGTATTTGCATACAATTTAGGTCGAAATTACCGCCATTCGTATGACATGTTCATAAGTAACGGCATCCTCTTCAACCATGAATCTCCTAGGCGGGGCTCAAATTTCGTTACAAGTAAAATTGTCAAGGGTGCAATTGCAATTGCCAGTGGCAAAGCAACTGAAATACGCATGGGTAACCTAGACGCGAGGCGTGACTGGGGACACGCAAAAGATTATGTCGAAGCGATGTGGATGATTCTGCAAGCAGACAAACCTGAAGACTACTGCTGCTCGACTGGAATTTCGCACAGTGTGAAAGATTGCTGCGAATACGTCTTTAGCAAACTAGGCATGGATTACCGTGACTACTATGTGCTCGATAAAAGATATCTTCGCCCTGAGGAACTCGAGGACCTCAAAGGTGACTCAACCAAAATTCGTACTGAATTAGGATGGGACCCAAAATACACCTTCGAAACATTGATGGATGACATGGTCGAGAGCGACGAGAATTACCCAAATATCAAAAAGTAATTCACGTTTTTCGAGAACAACTCTGTTCTTTTTCTAAAAAATCGACAAAAACACTGCATTTCCCTGTGCAGAAGGCTTGTTATGTACGCACAAAAGAGTTACATTTCCCTTTGTACGTGCCAGTTTGATTCGCCAGTGTTGGCGGGAGAGCACATAAACGAGTTGGACCTAAGAAAGGATTCGAATCCATGGCCAAAAAGAAAACGAAGAAAAAGACTGCAAAAAAGAGCGCAAAAACAACAGAAGTTAAGCCTCGCACAAAAACGCAAATCATGAGTGACATTTCAAATGACACTGGTTTGACTCGCAAAGAAGTTGCATCAGTATTTGATTGCATGTCCAAAATGATCAAGAAAGATCTCGGCACACGAGGTCCTGGTGTATTCACCGTTCCTGGTCTTATGAAAGTGAAAAAGAAAGTCGTAAAGCGTCGACCTGCACGTAAGAACGTCTATCTACCACTTCTCAAAGAATACCGTGACATTCCTGCAAAACCAGCACGCAAAGCTGTCAAAGTTACACCTTTGAAAGCATTGAAGGAAATGGTCTAATAGATGACCCGTGACTGTCACGCTTCGTGACTGTCACACCCAAATAAAAACAGCGCCTTGCTTTTGCAAGGCGCTGTTTTTTTAGAGTAAACTTCTCGCATGGCACCACCCACAGATAGAGGACATATCTCAACAGAACAAATACACGACAAAACGTGTAATTTAGATGAACTTTCCACACTAGAGTGTGTTGCTGTTTTAGCGGAAGATCATACACAAGCAACACAAGCAGTACAGAAAGCGTCTCGAGCAATTGCAACCTTTATTGACGCGCTCGTTCCACGAATAAAAGAAGGCGGGAGGCTTATCTACTTTGGTTGTGGAACATCCGGCCGGCTTGGCGTACTAGACGCAGCTGAATGCCCGCCAACATTCCAATCTCCACCTGAAATGATTATTGGATTGATCGCAGGCGGAGACACTTCTCTTCGCACATCTTCAGAGGCAAAAGAAGATAGTTTCAATGGCATCGCGCCTGAGTTTGACCGAATCAAACTACATTCCAAGGACACCGTTCTTGGCATAGCGGCTGGCGGAACAACGCCATGGGTGCTCGGTGGACTTACACTCGCAAATGAACGCGGAGCACTTACATGTTTTTTGACTTGCAGCGAAATCGCTCCAGCAGTCGACCATCTCATCGCCTTGCAAACAGGTGCCGAGCCTCTCACTGGCTCAACCCGCTTGAAAGCGGGCACCGCAACAAAGCTTACGCTGAACATCATCACGACCACGCTCTTTACCAAACTCGGAAAAGTCTATGGAAATTTGATGGTCGACTTGCGGGCAAGTAATGAAAAATTATTCGACAGAGCCATTCGAATTGTTACGACTGTTTGCGAGATTGACCGCAAATCCGCTTCGGCACTGCTTGCCCATTCTGGTGGCGATGTAAAGGTGGCGATAGTGATGCATACCTACAACGTTGATGCGGCAACAGCGAGAGAAAAACTTGCAAGGGTTGATGGCAATCTTCGCAGGGCGCTGCAAGCCCAAGTATAATCCCCCGCTATGCCATTACTCGTCACAGGAACAATAGGAATTGATACTGTCCACACTCCAACAGCTAAAGCTGAAGAAGTTTCAGGAGGCTCATGTGCGTACTTTGCAGTTGCTGCGGCATTTCACCATGCACCCGTGCGTATTGTCGGAGCAGTTGGCGGCGACTGGCCAGATGACCACGCATCGTTACTTGAATCAATTGATGGACTCTGCCTTGATGGCCTCGAACGTCGTAGTGATTCAAAAACGTTCGCATGGGGTGGTCGTTACTTCGATAACATGAACCAGCGCGAAACGCTGTTTACTGAACTTGGTGTCCTCGAAGAAGCACCTCCGCAAGTTCCAACTTCTTACAGCGATAGTCGTTTGATTTTTCTTGCTAACTCCCACCCGAGTGTGCAGATGGATTTGCTGAACAAATTTCCAAACAGGCACCTCGCCGTCGCTGACACAATGGACTTGTGGATAAATATCGCTCGCGATGAGCTGCTTGCGCTGTTTAAAGAGATTGATGGCTTGATTATCAACGACGCTGAAGCCGAGCAACTGACAGAAATAACGAACCCTATCACCGCTGCCAGAGCCATCATCGAAATGGGTCCAAGCTTCGTCATCGTGAAAAAAGGCGAACACGGCGCCGTCCTTGTCCATAAAGACGGCATAGCCGTTGTGCCTGCATTCCCGCTTGAGATTGATGGCGTTGTTGACCCAACTGGCGCAGGCGACAGCTTTGCAGGCGGCTTCATGGGATACCTTGCAGCAGCAGGCCGACTCGATTTCCCCGCGATGCAAGCAGGCATGGCATGGGGAACCGTGACGGCTTCGTTTACGCTTGGATCATTTGGCCTCGAAGGTCTTTGCTCTACAACACGCGAAGACCTCGAAGCGAGAATGCTTGACTTCCGTCAAATTGCAACAATTTCTTAACTGTTCAAGCAGTCTCGGAGCACTCCTCGACGCATGATGTGTTAATTTGATAATTTGGCTCTGAGACGCATTAATTTCATTAATGCGTCTCAGAGCCATATTACCTCAGTGGGAACACCACGCAGAGCGCCTGAGAGAAGAAGGTTTTTCTGCTGATTGCAACACTTTGAATCGAGACTGAAAAAAACGAAGGCGCTTTGGTTCGTACACCATTTCAAGCCCAGTAATCTTCTTGCGCTGAGACCAGACTGCGATGATTGACTCCGCGACAACATCCATGTGTGCTTGTGTATACACGCGCCGAGGAATGGTCAATCGAACGAGTTCCAGTTTTGGAAAAATATTGTTTCCTTCTTCGTCCCGTCCAGCCGACACAGCACCGCGCTCCATTGTGCGCACACCAGAATCAAGATAGATTGCTGCAGCAAGTGCTTGTGCTGGAAAAGCTTCGCGTGGCAAATGTGACAGGAACTCTTCTGCATTTAAGAAAATGCCGTGACTTCCGATTGGGCGAACAATTGGAATACCGGCTTCAATCAATTTGTTACCGAGATATTCAACTTGGCCGACCCTTGATGCCATGTGTTCTTCCTGCACTGATTCGCCAATGCCGATAGCCATCGCTTCCATATCACGACCAGCCATACCACCATACGTATGCAAACCTTCATACACAACGAGCATGTTGCGAGCCTCTTCGGCGAGGTCGTCGTCATTCACAGCAAGGAACCCGCCAATGTTCACGAGGCAGTCTTTCTTGCCAGACATAGTGCAACCATCTGCATGCGAGCAAATTTCAAAGAGTATTTCTTTTACGGTTTTATGCGCATACCCATCTTCGCGTTGTTTAATAAACCACGCATTTTCCACCGCTCGTGTGGCATCAAGAAATACTTTGATGCCATTTGCATGACAGAGTTCACACGACTCGCGAATATTTTTCATACTGCATGGTTGCCCACCTGCCATGTTCACATTTGTTTCAAGTGAAAGATACGGGATGCTCTGAGCACCTACATCATCAATAAGCGCTTGCATTTTACCAAGGTCAACATTCCCTTTAAACGGAAACTCACTCGATGGCAGATGTGCCTCGTCAACAATCACGTCGACGAAGGTGCCGCCAGCATGTTGTTGATGAAACTTCGTCGTTGTGAAATACATATTCCCCGGAACAAAGTCGCCATCCTTAATCATTATTTGCGAAAGAATGTGCTCAGCACCACGGCCTTGGTGTGTTGGGATTAAATGTTTGAAGCCATAGTGTTCAAAAACAGCACGCTCTAAGTTGTAATAGTTACGAGAACCTGCATATGCCTCATCACCCACCATCATGCCAGACCATTGGCGATCGCTCATCGCTGTTGTTCCAGAGTCTGTTAGCAGGTCAATGTACACATCTTCTGCTTCAATCAAGAAGGTGTTATGCCCTGCTTTTTCGAGTGCTTCTGCACGGTCGGATGGGCTTGTCATTTTGATTGGCTCGACCATTTTAATTCTCCATGGTTCGGCCCAAGATCGCTTATTCATCGGTATTAATCCTTATTTTACAGAATGTTCTGCACTTGGCATTGACAAAAGATATCTTTGAAGTGATTATTCGGATGATTTTATCCGCATTTAAACCAATATGCAAGAAGGGTAGCTTTGTAATGAACAAAAAACGACCTACACAAGATGAAATTTCACAGAGAAGTGCAAAAATGACTCGCCGAAGAGTCGTGGTCTTGTGCTCAGTGTAGGGTTTGTTCTTAGTGCCTCTACTGCATTGGGCACTGTACGGCCGAACTGTTTCGCCCGCCGAGTTAAACGAGACGATGTTCACAATTGAACAAGGCGTCGTCACCGTTGGGGTAATTCTTCTTGTGCTCATTCTGTTGAGTGTGTTGCTGTTTGGTCGATTTTTCTGTTCCTGGGGCTGTCATATTCTTGCGCTTGAAGATTTAGCGTCGTGGCTACTTGGTAAAGTTGGCATCAAGCCAAAGCCGGTCCGGTCTCGCTTACTCCCCTTCGCGGCTCTTGGCGCGCTTTTGTATATGTTCGTTTGGCCAACTGTTGTTCGGTTGTACGATGGCAGAGCTTGGAAAGGGTTGCGAGTGCTCACTGATGATGAAGGCTTAGGATCATTTACCACAGAAGAGTTTACGAGAAATCTTCCGGGACCTTTGATGACGACCATTACGTTTGTTGTTGTCGGGGGTGCAGTCGTGTGGCTAATGGGTTCGCGTGGTTTTTGCAGGTATGTCTGTCCCTACGGAGCACTTTTTGCTGGTGTCGATCGCATCTCGCCAGCTGGAATACAACTCGTTGGTGATTGCAACGGGTGCGGTGAATGCACTGCTGCCTGTACTTCTCACATACGAGTACATCATGAAATACAAGTCCATGGGAGAGTCGTGACACCTGGCTGTTTAAAAGATTTAGACTGCGTTACAAGTTGCACGCAAGATGCGTTGAAATTTGGTTTTAGCAAGCCGCCCCTGCTCGCTTCATTTTCGAATTTCACCAAACCGGACGTGCGGTGGGCTTGGACATGGACACAAGAAATACTCGCGGCGGTGGTTTGTCTTGGAACGATACTTGCAACACGGCAACTCTATGGCGAGATACCGTTTCTGCTCGCTGTTACGCTTGGCGTTATTTCGGGTTGGGGAGCGGTCACTACTTTGAAATTGTTTAGCGATGCGAATCTTCGCATTGGACGATTTCAACTGAAGCTAGGCAGTGAATACAAACTCGCTGCGAATGCTTGGATCGCGGTGGTGAGCCTTGCCTCAGTGTTGCTGTTGCATAGCGGTTGGATTCGCTGGCATGAACACAAAGGGCAAACAGCTTGGATGCAAGTGCAGTCAGGCGACACGACCAAAATTTCCCCGATGGCGTACCACCTCAACGTGGTGATTGACTACGGCCTCTGGAGGCCACCATACACAGACAAAATGCTCGCTGACCTTTGGATGGGCGTCGGTGAACACGACCGTGCTATCCCACACCTCGAACGCCTTCTCGAACTTTGGCCAGAGAGTGAGTACCGCCAAAACCAGCTCAAAAGTGCCCTTTCAAAGCAGTAATGTAGAATTTTTTATTGTCCTAATTTTATTTGGCTCTGAGACGCATTAATTATTTGTGAATTTTCTCACAATTTACTGCAATCAAGGTTGACTTTGTGCTAATTGTGTGTATCATTCTATAAGTGGACAAACAGGTCCTCATTTAAACTGGCTCTCTTTTATTTCTCTCTCGACTCGTCCCTCAGGCACTCCGCCGTTTCCGCCACCCTCCCTCCCTCTGCCTCACCTCGGCGGGAACACCCGGCGGAGTGCC
>CAZURP010000097.1:0-4952 GCA_964623715.1 uncultured Isosphaeraceae bacterium
TTTTGAAGACGAGTCATACCTCGGCGATAAATATTATGACACTGGTGACGCGACTACATTTCACTGGCTCACAAACAATGCCGGCGAAGCAGCTGTAAATGGCGCTGGTTTTAATGCGTGGTACTCACCATACGATCCAGCAAGCGTTGGCATAACTGACGGCGACTACGTCGGTGTAACTAATTACGCAGGTAGCACTGGTGGAATGTACGACGGCAATAACGCATACCAAATGTCTGACACTGACGGTATTATGGGTTTAACCATTGACGATTTCGGTTCAGGTGTTAATGTTTCCTTCGCAATCTTCTTGGCAAACACTGGCTATGAAGATGCTGATTATGTGACTGTAAGCTATGGCGATGATGTCCTCGTTTCAATCGGTGGAACTGACGATGGCGGTGCTGCTATGGAAGCTGCTTCAGGAGTATGGATGTTCATCGAAGCAGTAGGCGTTTCTGGTAACCTAGAATTTGCATTCTCATCCAATTCAGGTTCTGAAGCATTCTTTATCGATGCAATCACCATCGAAGGCGCTGCTGTTCCAGCTCCTGGTGCACTTGCCCTTCTTGGTCTTGCAGGTATCGCAAGCCGACGACGTCGAAAATAATCGACAATAACTCGTTATCCAAATTTGAAGGCACCTCCTTATGGAGGTGCCTTTTTTTTATCGCCATAATTAATGTGACTCTGAGACGCATTAATGGCAATGTAGGTAAGCACCTTCTCCGCCCTAATTTGGTACTATCTCGGCAGGGTAAGAATACGGTTTTCTCATTGTTGTAGACGATGAACCCTAATAAGGCCAAGGATGGCACTTCGCAGAAAGGACTCAGCAGAACAAAATGGATGCATTTTCAATACACGGCGGGAAACGCTTAACGGGGTCTATCTCGGTCGATGGTTCAAAGAACGCATCGCTACCATTACTTGCTGCCTCCCTTCTGACAAACCAACCCATTGCGTTTGATTGCGTTCCCGAACTTTCAGACATTACGAACATGGGGCGACTTCTTGAGGAACTTGGTTGTGACGTATCGCGGGAAGGTGACAAGGTAACAGTCACATCCGTAGACGAAACACAATCCCACGCAAGATACGACATCGTCCGAACGATGCGCGCAAGCGTGTGCGTCCTTGGGCCACTCCTTGCTCGGCGGGGTGAAGTCAGAGTTTCAATGCCAGGGGGTTGTGCCTTTGGCGACCGTCCGATTGATTTACACTTACGCGGTCTTGAAGCACTTGGCGCAAAAATTGAACTCGAGGGCGGAAACATAATTGCCAGAGCAGAACGTTTGCAAGGAGCAACAATTTTTCTTGGAGGACCATTTGGTTCAACCGTTTTGGGAACTGCCAACATCATGAGCGCAGCAACGCTCGCCGAAGGTAGAACCATAATTGAATCAGCAGCATGCGAACCTGAAATTACATATCTCGCAATGTTGTTAAATGCAATGGGCGCGAAAATTTCTGGAGCGGGCACGCCACGCATCACCATCGACGGTGTCGAAGAACTTGGCAGCGCAACGCACACCGTCATGCCCGACCGAATCGTTGCTGGCACCTGGGCAATTGCTGCCGCAATGACCAATGGCGATGTCAAAATTGAACGGTTCCCACTTGACCATTTACTCGCGGTAACAGACGTGCTCTCGACGGTGGGTGTCCACGTCGAGCAAACCGATACCTCGCAAGACCCCAAATCGTGCACAGTCCAGATTGTGAGCGACCGTAATCTCAAGCCTGTTATGTTTACTACCCAACCGTTCCCAGGATTTCCCACCGACCTGCAGGCACAAATGATGGCACTCCTCTGCCTCTCGCGTGGAAACAGCATCATTACCGAAAAAATTTATCCAGAGCGCTTCATGCACGTTCCAGAATTAAGTCGAATGGGCGCAAAACTTGTTCGACAAGGTTCAACGGTCATCGTGCAAGGCGTTGATCGCTTAGTCGGCGCACCAGTTATGGCGAGTGATTTACGCGCCTCAGCAAGTTTAGTCCTTGCAGGGCTTGCTGCTGAAGGCGAGACAATCGTTAGTCGGGTCTACCATCTTGACCGTGGATATTCTTCGATGGAGAAAACGCTCGCAACCCTTGGAGCTGACATCAAACGAATTACTGACGACCAAATCGTTGATGGATTACCGATTGTCGAGACAGTTCCTGCCAAGAAACTCATACAAAGTAACCGCTGACGCAACAGCGACGTTGACTGAAGGCACGTGTGCAGTCATCGGTATTTCTGCAAGGACATCACATTCTTGAATAGTCGATGCCGAAAGACCAGACTTTTCTTCGCCCATTATTAATCCAAATCGTTTGGTTGGATTTACTTTCCACGTTGGCACTGCACTGTTCCCCGTTTCGCAACCGATGAGTTGTAATCCTAACTCCTCTTTCAAGGTATGCAGTGCATCTTGCCAGTTCTCTGCGATTGCCCAAGGCAACGAAAAAGCATGCCCCATCGAAACGCGTATCGCTTTTCTATACAGTGGGTCGCAACACGCGTGGTCAAACACTAAACCATCGACACCGAACGCAGCAGCATTACGGAAGAGCGCACCAATGTTGTCCACGTTAGTAATGCCTTCTGCAAGTAATAGAGAAACGTTCTTTTTCTTTTTACACAATGCTAGCAAGTCACTTAGCCCTTGGCGTTGTTCAGAACACGTCGGGCGGTGCACCGCTGCGAGCACGCCTCTATGAATATGAAACCCTGTTATATCTGACATCACGGTGACATCGGCGACAAATACTTGTTGGCTGTTTGATATAACAGGAGAAAGTCGCTCATATTTCTGCGGTGACAAAAAGAGAGAATGCACGTTCCATGCACTCGCAAGCAATCTACGAACGACCATTTCCGATTCCACCATGCAAAGATGCGCGCGCCCGCGTAAATCTGCGTCGCGGATATTACGGTAGACGTCTACTTGAGCGTCCTCAATAGATGTAACAACGTGTACGTTTGCAGACTCGCCATGCACCATTAGTGGCGGTCTGGGAAATCTGATTTCATGCGTTCCAAGATTGCGTCACGTGCTTGCTCGAATGCGGACGCACTTTCTGAAAGAGAAGTAACGATCGCTGATGTGTCCGTCGGCGCATCGGCAGAATTCGTCACCTGTTCGAGCGCTTCTGCAGAGAAGCGTAAATCAGACAACGCAGTCAGTAGCTGCCACGATGCTGCGTTCAACTGCTCGTACGCAATTTCTCTATCCGTCGGGCGATAGAGAAGTCTCCATGGACTCGCAGAAATATCGTCAATGGCTGCCTTGGCCCGGACGGAAATTTGATCTACGTTTCGTGTGATGTTCGTGATTTTGGCAACCCACTCAGGTGAGTGTTCTTGGTACATCTTGGTCATTTCTTCGAGGGACGCCAGAGCGTTTTCCATAGATTGCATTGAGTTTTCTACGTTTGGAAGAACGTTCACTTGAACATCCTCAATTGCATCTTGAATACTTGAGAGCGTTCCATTGATGTTGTTCGGTATTTTTTTACTGTCGGCAAGAATTGTCGACACCGATGACTCCCATTCTGGCCACACTGTGGATGTTGACTTCATGATTCCATCGAGTGCTTGCAACGACGAACTCGCGGAATCAATCGCTTCTTTTAGTGCAGTAGCGTCTTCACTGCCGAGTAGTAGATTAAGCCCTCCACCATCGCCAGCGAGTGCTTCACTCAATCTACGAAGAGAGTCTAGTGATTTGGTGATGTTTATCTCCGCATCACTGCCGAGCAGTTGACTCACCATAGTTTCAGTCGTGCCAACCAGTTCCGTATTCGAATTTGCCAACGCTCCACTACCTACATCTGAGACGGCTAACCAACCCGTTGAGCCAAGAAGACCCGCACGAGCGTACACCGTTGCGTTTTCATACAACGCATACTGTTTATCAAACGTAAACACAACATCAATCAAGGAAGTTGGTTTTCCCGTTTCAACTCTTGGTAGCACAGAAGTAACTGCACCAACAAGCACTCCGCCAAGTTTTACTTTTGATCCTGAAGAAAGGGTTCCAACGCCCTCTTCGACGTGGAATACGACGTGGTAATTGGTGGTTACGCTAAACAAACGGTTCCAAGTATTTGTCAAAATACTAAACACCACTAAACCAAGGATTAACGTAACAGTAACAAAAACACCTGCTCTTACATTATTCTGTCTTTTATCTCGTACTTGTGACATAAATTTTTACTCCTTTGAGGAATGGATAGAGGGACCTCGAGTGAGGCGAGGCGTGCCCTCCCCGAGCAAATCTTCTGCATAGTCTGATTCTTCTTTTCGTTTTGTGAGTGGACCTACTGCGTCGCCACGCAAAAATTGCCGAATGAGTTGCTGCCTTTCGTCGAGTTTATCGATGTCCTCCAATGGGCAATCTCGCAATTTTTCAAATGCCTCTCGCGTATCAATCATTAACATTTTCCCCTTGTCAAGCATCGCCATGCGATCAGCGATAACAAAAGCCGAATCCATTTCATGTGTAACGACAACACTTGTTACGCCTGCTTTTTTTGCGAGATCAAGAATAAGCTGGTCAATTGTTGCGCTTGTGACAGGATCAAGTCCCGCTGATGGCTCATCGTAAAACAGCAACTTCGGGTCAAGCGCAAGCGCTCTTGCAAGTCCCGCGCGTTTTTTCATACCGCCTGAAATTTGCGAGGGAAATTTATCTGCCGCTTCACGCAGTCCAACTTGTTCTAACTTAATTTTCACAATAAACTCAATAATGTCTGGAGCAAGATCGGTATGTTCTCGCAAAGACAGCGCAACATTGTCCGCAACACTCATTGAGTTAAAGAGTGCGCCGGATTGAAACAGAATCCCAAACTTGCGACGTACTTTATTCATTTCTTTTTCGTTGAGTGTCGCTAAATCTTCACCAAACACCTTCACGTTGCCATCATCGGGAATGAACGTTCCAATCATATGTCGTAGAAGT
>CAZURP010000097.1:4962-6769 GCA_964623715.1 uncultured Isosphaeraceae bacterium
CATTATGACGAGAACTTAACCTTCCACAACATCTAGGTTCACACCGTCAAGGACTGTCTGTTCGCCAAAACGGCAGACGAGTTCGCGCACTGAAATGACTGGTTCATTCTCCAATGGTGGGTTCCTCTATCACCGTATTTGGAGGATACACGAGATTGCCAAGTTCCTCATCTACAATCTGGAACCATGCAAATCTATTTTTGTACACGCTTCCATCATTGATAGTTTCAAAGAGAACATATTTAGCAGTCATGTGCACTTCCTCCTTGTTTGAAAACTGAAGCACATATTCAAGTTCTGCCGCAATTGGAACCAATCCAAGAAATAATTTATCACTATCTATGTCAGCTTCGCCAACTTCCTCGTCAAGGTTTCCTGAAAGTAACATTCCATATCTCTTGTGTAAGGAAGCGAGGAATCTGCCCGTTTCAACGCCTGAATCAGGTTGGAGAAATCCAGATTCAAAATTTTCGATTTGTCCTGCTTGCCCAAACGAAAGGTAATCGATGGGTCCTTGTTCGATTTGCGAACGTACGTTCACATCCCACCAGTACATTCCGCCACCCCATAAGCCTGTCATGAGGGAACCAAACAAAATAGCAAACCACGCAAGGCGCACTCCGCGAGTATCGCCTTTTACGTTGATGTCCACTAAAGCGCGAATACCAAAAAGAACAGCTACAATTGTAAAGAGAGGACAGAACCCAATTGCACTAAGAACAGCGACGAGGGACCAAGGGTTGATTTTCTTTTTTTGCATGAAGTAACTTAAGAAACAGGTTCCTTCTCTGCCGGTGACCCAAGCGTATCCTGCCAAGCCGGATCACAGTTTGAATCATTTGGGAAAATCAAATCACCGTTTTGCGTATCGATAATGCGAATACATCCAACCTTTAACTCATACTCTAAACCACCTTTTGGTATCACTTCAAATAGCACATCTGCGGAGACATCGGTTGTTTCAAACACAAAAATGATAGGCAACGGGGCTTCGCCAGGGGTCGGTTTGAGTGTTTGACCTTGCGATTCCATGTCCATACTTGCTGAGTCGAAGGTTCCGTATCGACTCTGTAATTCGCTGATAAAGGAGGCAATTTCTTCGTCAGAAACGTCTGTGGAATTTCGCGCAAGACCGTTTCGAAAGGCTGCATAATCACCGTCATACCCTGCTTGAATTGTCGTCGTAGTGACTTCGCCGGCCTTCTCGAGAAAACGCATAGCCATACCTCCAGCGAATACTCCTATCGCAATCCAGAGCACCGTAGAAATCAATCCAACAACAATTGCTGTTAACGCAAACCCTTTGCCAGATCGACCCTTCAGGGTGAAGAGCGAAATCAAACCAAGAATGGGTCCAATGATTGTTGTAATTGGGCAACAGATAATGAGCGAACATATAAGCGCAGCCGTTGCCAGACCGCTTCGTTCTTGCGGTCTCGTTTCTACAGATAATTCTTCAATCATATTCATTCGCCTTGCTCCTTTGTATCTTGCGCAATCACCTCAGCAGGAATTCCTAGAAATTCTGCCATGTGCTCGCCGTATTTTTTTTGGTCTTCTTCTTTTGAAAAATCGAGTCGCAACTCATTTATCACTTTCGTGCCTTGCCCAATCCATACATCCCACTGTGCCTCGTCGACATGTTCTAAAATCCACTGACCAGTGGCGCCTGGCAGCGGTGCACTCTCAAGCGGTTTACCTGTTTGCGCAATCGTATTCTGCTCCACGGTCGGTACAGCAATGCCAGCAGCTTTCATGACTTCTGCTATGCCATCTCTTACTCGCATTTCACCTTTTGAAGCCGCTT
>CAZURP010000098.1:0-4637 GCA_964623715.1 uncultured Isosphaeraceae bacterium
TCTGCTACAAGATAGTTAGCCTCTTCGCCAGCAAGCAAGGTAAGTGGAACGCCAAGGTCGTTGTTAAAACTTTTTTTCGAAGAAACCACATCATCACCCAACAAGCATGAAAGAATGTCTTTCGTGGTGGTCTTTCCAACTGAACCTGTTACAGCAAACACCAATTGAAGTTGCATTTCTGCCCTGCGATATTTTGCGAGCGCAGAGAGCGCAGCCCTTGTATCTGAAACAACAACAATGGGTACCGCCACATCGCAATAGCGTTGCGAAACAACCGCACTACACCCGCCTGCAATCGCATCGTCGATGAAGTCAAAACCATCCGCGTTTTCACCTTTCAATGCAAAAAAAACCTTCCCTGCGATTGGTTGCCTTGTGTCAATCTCTGCACCGTTACAAATTGTTTCTTCATCACCATGCAAGCATCCACCCACAGCAATTGCTAATTGCTTGGAAGTAAAACTCATGACCACTTGCCCAAGGTTGCAATCGCTTCTTTCGCAACTTCTACATCGTCAAACGGAATCACCTTGTCTTTAAGGATTTGATTTTTCTCGTGCCCCTTCCCTGCAATAACGACGACATCGCATTCACTCGCTGCGTTGATTGCGGTTTTTATTGCTTGCTCACGGTCGGCAATCCGATGCACAATTGGCTTGCGGTCGCGCGGAACACCGGAAATTACTTCATCCAAAATGTGTTCAGGGTCCTCACTTCGTGGGTTGTCACTCGTTGCGTACGCAAAATCGCCAACTGTTGAAGCGATCATTCCCATCCGAGGGCGCTTGGATGTATCTCGATCGCCTCCACAACCAAAAACAATATGCAACTTTCCACCTTCAGGCAAAACTTGTCGGACTGACCAGAGCATTTGTTCAAGGGCATCGTCGGTATGAGCAAAATCAACAAAAACTGCGCCCCTTTCTGCCTGCACTCTTTCGAGCCGGCCCGGAGGCGAAGGCGCACACGCAAGTGCTAGTTCAAGCGCATCTCTTGAGACTCCGAGTTCGTGAGCAACAACCGTTGCTTGCAATGCATTCGTTGCGTTGTGCCGACCGAGCAAAGGTAAAACGACTTCAATCGTTCCCCACGCACCATGCAATCGAATACGGGATCCATCAATTTGCTCTTCTAGTATTTCGACCCAAGCGGTTGCTGCATCACTTTCTGTCCGACACGATAGTACCTTTGCAGTCGCGTAATCTGCGACCGACCAACTTGCAGGATCGTCCATGTTAATAACTGCACAATCTGAAACTGAATCAAACAATTTCATCTTTGCTTGTAAGTAGGAATCCGCGGAACCGTGATAATCTAAATGATCGCCCGACAAATTCGAGAATACGCCAATGTTAAAATCAAGTGCAGAGACACGACCTTGATCGAGCGCATGACTTGAACACTCCATCACTGCAACGTCGCAACCGTTGTCGACCATCGAATGCAAAATCAATCCGATGTCGCAAAAACTTGGTGTCGTCAGTGTCGATTGTGTTGCTGAAATCCCATCGTCGCACACAATTGTGCCGAGCATCCCGCACCGCAATCCAGATTTTGGTGAAGCGACCAGATGACGAATAAGCCACGCTATTGTTGTCTTTCCATTCGTTCCTGTCACTCCGACCAATCGCAATTTGCTCGACGGATTCCCGTGAAATCGTTCAGCGATAACTGCACCAACTTTACATGGATTACACGTCTCGACGACTGCAATATTTTTATATTGCAATGATGTCGCCACTTCTGGTGTGCACAGAATTGCTACTGCTCCTTTGGCAATGGCGTCCTCAATAAAAGCTGCACCGTCACGCCGAACGCCGCTTCGAGCGATAAACAACGCCCCGGCTGTTACTCTGTCTGAATGTTGTACAACACTTGTCACCGAACAAGCGAAGTGTTCGCCATGAATCCGTGCATCGAGTCCTTCGAGTAGCGTTTGTAGTGTTTGCATCCGTGCAGTGACAGGATACTACACTTTTGTCTCCTGCGATAGGATAAACATCGCATCACCGTAACTATAAAATCGATAGCCCGACTCTATCGCTTCAGTGTACGCTGAATGAAGGCGTTCTATCCCAATCATTCCTGCGACCAAGGTTAGTAATGTTGATTTAGGTAAATGAAAATTGGTCAACAACCCATCGACAACCTTAAATTCGTACGGCGGCGCAATCATTAAGCGAGTTTTTCCTGATAGACCGCCTGACTTAGGCCACTTTTTCATAGGTGGAAGCGACTCCAGTGTTCGCACAGAAGTCGTGCCGATTGCAATAACTGCCCGTCCAGCTTTTTTTGCAACTCGAATTGCGTCAAGCGTAGATTGCCTAACTTCCCACGATTCTTCATGCATTTCGTGCGCTTCGATAGTTTCTGTTTCGATTCCCTTGAACGTACCAGCGCCAACATGTAGTGTGACATTCACACGTTCAATACCCGACGCATCAAGACATGCCAATAACTCTGCATCAAAATGAAGTCCCGCAGTGGGTGCTGCAACTGAATTCTTCTGCGATTCGTCAGCATACACCGTTTGGTATCGCGCTCGGTCGTCTTCATCATCAATAATATCCTCGCCTCGAGCACTCAGTATGTACGGCGGAATTGGAGTGATGCCAACCTCGTGAAGGATCTCCTGTGCACTGCGTGCGTCGTTGCAGAGACAACGCCAATTCTTGCCGTCGCGCTCGATAAGTGTTAACCGAATAGTAGTACCAATTGCGAGTTCGATTCCCTCGCGCAATTTTCCGTTTGATTTCAACATGACTACCCAACATGAACCATCTTGTGACAAAAAAAGGCCCTCGCCTTTCCCGCCTGTTTCGACTCGTTCTGTCATGAAACGTGCGGGAAGCACCGCTGTTTCATTCATGACTAGTAACGCGCCTGTTGGCAACAATTGGTGCAAATGACGTACATGAGTATGTAAAAATGTTTCTTTTTCAACAACAAGTAACTTCGCAGAAGATCTCGGAGTAACAGGTTCAGTTGCAATGAGCCCTACCGGCAATTCGTATTCAAGATCTTCAACCGTTAGAGAAGTTTTCACGAAGCGCCCCTGAATTGCGAAGGAACATATGGCTCAAGTTCAACAGGCACGCGCTTAAGTCCTCGGCGCAATGCTTTTGCAACCGCGTACTGCAATGCATTATCTCTACGTTTCAGTACGTTTTTTGTGATATTGATATCGTTTGCCTTCATTGCAGCAAGTGACCATTCCCATGCGTAGAATTCTTCTAAGCACCGGGGTTTATAGGTATGAAACCCGATCGCGTGGTGCCCGACTTCGTGCAAAAAAACCGCGCAACTCATAGGCCCCTTTGGATAGGGGGATTCAAGCATTCTGTAGATGTTGCCCTGCTTATCTTTCAACTCCCACGCACAACCGCTCATCGACGACCGCCATTTGCGAATTTTAAAACCGTACGCTTCTTTCATCTTTTCAACAAGAGCATCGTATTTTTTTTGAATTGGTCGAGCTTTTCTGGGTTGTGTTTTTTTGTGCAGAACCACTTTCTGCTCTTGGGGTTTCAATACATCCCAAAGTGTTAATGCAACGGAGCGAAGATTCACTGTGGAACCTCGCATATACAGCCCTTTTCGACTGATCGGCCATTGCAGAAATCTTTCCAAGACATCGCTTTACTTCCTGCTGGTTTCATTTTAAGAATCTCGATACTCCCTGTGCCTGTTGCAATAGTGCCATCTGCTAACACTTCTCCCACGGTACCACGACTGTTCTTGGCAATTGCGTTAAGAATCTTGCAGTCAACACCCGCAATCATCAAATGGCAACACGGCCAAGGTGACAACCCACGAATTGTTCTCGCAACAACTTCTGCAGGTTGTGATAAGTCTAATGTGGCATCCGCCCTTGAAAGTTTCGGCGCATACGTGACAAGCGAAGCATCTTGTGCTTCACCACTTTTATCACTTGCTAACACTTCAAGCAACAAATCTGGTCCAAGCATTGAAAGCCGGTCGTGTAACTCGCCTGCTGTTTCAGTTGCACCAATTGCAGTTGAAACTTGACCAAGAACTAAACCCGCATCCATTTGCTGAGCTAAAGTAATCACGCTCACACCCGATTGACGGTCACCATGCACAACCGCCGCGTTGATTGGTGCAGCGCCTCGCCATCTTGGCAAAAGCGATGCGTGCAAATTCATTGTTCGTTGGGCTTGAATCAGCCCATCTGAAAGTTTTTGACCAAATGCAATCACGACCATTGCGTCAACGTGCAATTCTGCAATATGTTCTCGTATCTCAGGCGAGTTTACATTTGCGGTTTTGCACACTTGAAGACCAGCGCGTTCTGCCCATGCACCAATAGAAGTCGCTGTTGGTTTTCGATTTCTTCCAGCGGTTTTGTCTGGGGATGTAACCACTTCCACGACTTCATGCACTTCTACAAGCCGTTGCAAGCTCGGCAAGCCAAATTCACCAGAACCAAGAAAAATTATTTTCATCGAGCCCGCTCAAGATCTCTGATAAGTCGACGGTTCACGAGCCGATCCATAGCGGACATTTTTTCGATAATAAGGATGCCATCAAGGTGGTCATTTTCATGTTGCCAGATACGAGCGAGAAACTGATCGCTCTTTTGTGTCGTTGGTTCACCATCGATACCAAACCCCGAA
>CAZURP010000098.1:4647-6741 GCA_964623715.1 uncultured Isosphaeraceae bacterium
GATTCCTCTGGGACGTCGAACTCCCCCGCGAATCTCTGGCAAACTCAAGCACCCTTCTTCGTCAGTATCAACTTCATCACAGGTAACTTCGAGTTTCGGATTAATCCAAGCAACTCCAGCTTCTTCATTTTCAGGATCTCGAGTGACAAACATTCGCCATGGAAGACCAACTTGGGGAGCGGCAAGCCCCACCCCATTCTCTAAAAGCATTATTTCTACCATCTTCCGAGCAACTGCTTGGACAGCCTCGTCAGCGGGGTCAATTTCTTCCGCAATCTGCTTCAAAATTGGATCGGGATAGAAGACGAGTGTAAGTGTATTTGGGTCAACAGACATAAAAAACATTCTACCGCAGTCGATGCCACTCGGTTAGAATACAACCCCCTGTCGGGGACGTACTCTATGGCACTATTTGGCAAAAAATCAAATTCTGATGAACCGTTTATCCCAGACCCTGAGAAGGCAAACGCTTGGTTCGATCGCGCGCGGCAAATGGCTGATAGCCATAACTACGAATCTGCATTTGCTTTTTTTGCGAGTGGATTCAAGTTTGACCCACGGGACATCGCAGTGCACAAAGAAGTGCTTGAGATAGCACAAACGTATCACAATCGTGGCGGTGAAAAAGCCACAAGCAAGCAAATTAAACAAGTCGATGGACCGTCTGAAGTTGAAAAATTTGTGACAGCACTCTTTGTTTGGTGGCATGAGATATTGAATGCCAAACACGCCATGAAGGCGGTTTCGCAAGCGGTCAAAGCGGAACAACATACTTTTGGGGCTGCGATGGCTGACACACTTCTTTCTCTCTCTTCACGAGATGGCAAGGCACTTTCCTATAAAGAACTCAAGGCCTTGATGGAATTGTTCCAATCAGCAGGCGCATGGGACCAAGCTATAAAAGTTGGGCAAGCAGCTCTTGAAGCAAAACCAGATGACGCAGCATTGCAACGGTCCTTAAATGAACTCGCTGCTGAACGCGCATTTTCCGGTGGGGGGTACGATCAAATGGGTGAAGAAGAAGGCGGGTTCAAAAAATTCGTCAAAGATATTGACAAACAACGTGAACTTGAAGAAGACGAATCGCTTGCTGGTTCTGCAGGAAGTATGTAACGGGTTGTTGCTCGTGCGAAGAAAGAATTTGAAGAAAATCAAGATTCACCCGACAATGTTTCTGCGTACGTAAAAGTGCTGAAAAAACAAGCCACGCCTGAGTCGATAAAACTTGCTTTCCAAGTATTGATGCATGGCTTCAAAGTCACAAAACAATATCGGTTCCGAATGGAGGCCGCTGATATCAAAATTTCGATGGCATCGCATCAAATTACGCTGATGGCGGAGCAACTTGCATCGAATCCTGATGACGCATTGCAAGAAAAGTATGATGCTTCTGTCGCAGAGTTACGCGCATTCCGAAAACAAGAATTCAAAGAACGTTCTGCAAAATACCCAACTGACCGAAAGATTAAGTTTCAGTTAGGCGAGCTCGCCATCGAGGATGGTGACTTTAACCTTGCAATGGAATGTTTCCAAAAAGCAAAAGACGAACCTCGATTACGTGTTCGCGCTGGACAAAAACTCGGGCGTTGCTTTGCATCAGAGGGATGGTACTCAGAAGCTATTGGCGAATTCAAAGAATCAATCAAAGCCCTTGCTGGAAGTGACAACGACGCCGAACTTTCTCTGCGGTACGATTTAATGCAGTCACTCTCAAAGAAAGCGCAAAAAGATGAGAACATCGATTTGGCAAAAGAGGCGATGGATATTTGTTCTGGTATTGCCAGAAAAGATATTTCGTACCGCGCCATTCGCGAATGTGGCCGCAATCTCGACGAACTCGTCAAAGAACTCGATTAATCTACCCGCGGTAGATTAATCGCTCTACGAACATGCTCGTCCTTAGGGTTGATTAACTGACCCGAGCGACAAACTCGTCATATTGCTGCTTAGTGTCTATTCCACCAGGCTGAGGGTTCACGTTTGCAACAGCGATGGTGTAGCCGTTGTCAATCGCTCGCATCTGTTCAAGACGGCGAGCGATTTCATTTTGCGTTGGCTGCATCTCAACGTAGGTCTGCAAGAACTTCGGTTGGT
>CAZURP010000099.1:0-6554 GCA_964623715.1 uncultured Isosphaeraceae bacterium
CCACAAGTAGTCATCCTTCTTCAGGGTGTCGTCGTGGGGAGCAATCATCGCATCCCCAATGTGGTGTTCGATTTGCTCCTCTGGAATACTCAGCCCCGCAGCGCAGTGCGATTGGGGATCTAAATCGACAAGTAATGTTCTTTTGCCACGACGAGCGTAGACTGCCGCGAGATTTATAGACGTGGTTGTCTTGCCGCAGCCGCCTTTTTGGTTCACAATTGAAAATGTACGCACAAATATCCTCTCTGGCTCCACAAAAGGAGCGACATTTCTTTATCGGAACCCCTCCACTCTTTTCTTGAACATGATATGCGCATCGCCACCACCCAAAATTAATGCGTCTCTGAGACGCATTAATTTCTTGAACATGATATGCGCATCGCCACCACCCAAAATTAATGCGTCTCAGAGACGCATTAATTTTGGGTGGCGCCAACAGATGTCCACGCCAGCGCTATTGCCGAGTCGTCAACATTGTCTACAACTTCCGCTCCATCGTTTGTTGGAAGAACGAGCCGAATGTTTGCATCAATTGCTTTTTTATCCACTCGCATTAGATTGAGCACGCGCTCAATAGCAACTGGCATTGGCAGACGAATTGGAAGCCCCAAACTTGTAAGCAATTTCCGAAGTTGGTCTGCTCGATCGCCGTCGATGAGCCCGCATGCTTCTGCACAGCTCGTTGCCGCGACCATGCCGATTGAAACCGCCTCACCATGAAACAATCCTAATTCTGAAATTGGTTCGATTGCGTGCGCAAAAGTGTGCCCAAGGTTCAACAACGCTCTGCAACCCGATTCTCGTTCGTCCTTTGCCACAACATCTGCCTTGATAGTCGCGCTCATCGAAACTAATGAAACTAGCACTTCCGCGTCCCGAGCAAACATCGAATTCGTCTGTTCTTGAAGAAAAGAACGCATCTCCTCGTGCCCAAGCATTGCGTGCTTCACGCATTCGGCAAGTCCACAGCGGAATTGTCTGTCGTCAAGTGTTTGCAATGTAGCAACATCTGCAACAACCACGCGTGGCTGCCAAAAGGCCCCCGCTAAATTTTTCCCAAGCACCACTTCGCCATCTTCAGTGGGCATTGAGACATTAACACCAGTCTTACCACCAATGGATGCGTCAACCATTGCCAGCAGCGTCGTCGGCACCTGCACAAACTGCACTCCTCGCATAAACGATGCCGCCGCAAATCCCCCTACATCCCCTGTCAGACCGCCGCCAATTGCAACACAAGTCGCACCACGGTCACATCCGTGCGACAGCATAGACGACCAGATTGACTCGACTGTTGACATAATTTTGTTGGATTCCACCGCATTGATTCCAAACATAGCCGAATCTTGCGCAAATGATGCCATGGCTTTGTTTGCATGGGTTTCGAGCACGTTCTTGTCAACAACAAAAAACATGTTCGTCGCTGGTGCAACTTCTTGCACGACCGAACTAAGGGATGAAAGGATTCCATTCCCAATCAACATTTCGTACGAGCGATCTCCCAATGCAACATGCACGCTATTCATGGTTTCCCCTCTGCACGTTCATACAATTGTTCAAGCGCCTGGGAAGCGTTGTCTGGCAAATCGCTTTCGTAATTATCCATTGCGTCTATCACCTCGTCTGTTTGAATACAAACCCTGTGCCGTGCATGTCGTTTTGGTTTGAACAGTCTTGCCAACACAAACACAACAAGCATGCCCACGAAAAGTATCGGAAGTAAAAAGAGCATTTGTGGGGAGAAGGCTTGCACTTCTGTTGTGGTGATTGCAATTGAAGTTGTCACCAACGTAGGGTACACCCTAATCTTGGAGTCACGACCCTCAAGGGAAATCGTTTTGTAAAACCGTGCAACACCCGAAACTGCATCGCCTTGTTTTGGGTCGACTTTTCCTTCCACAAAGACGATGAATACCTTCCCATCAGCTCCCCGCACAAACCATTCTTGAACATCTATCCAAGGACTTGCCTCTCTCGCTTGTTCAAGCGAGCCACTCCAATGAATCAGATCCCCCCTAAACGCTGCGGGGTTATTCGTGAGCGATTCTCGGTCCATTTCTGTTCCAACTGCTCCAAGTGGCGCGCTCCATCCTCGCACATCTTCCAACAATGCTTGAAACGCTTCACTTTGTGTATCGCGTCCATCAACCGACGTTTCAAGGCGAATTTGGACATTTTCGCTCAAAGGTGGTATTCCCGCGCTAAAACAAGGCAATAGAATAAAAATCAGCAAAAGAGAACGCATTTTCTGCATGATACGCTCTGCAACGAAGTCGCGAGTACGGTATCATTCCTCGCCTGTAGGTCCCATCGTCTAGTCAGGTCAGGACACCAGGTTTTCATCCTGGGAACAGGGGTTCGAATCCCCTTGGGATCATTAAAGGGAGTCTCACATGATTCAAGCACTTGCACTCGCGCTCTGCGCTACAACAGCAGAGTATCAACCTCTCGATATCGCTACGCTCTCGTCGCTTTCACTTGGAACCACGATATCCCAACCAGATGCTGCCACGACTGCAGAGTCCCCAACCGAAATGGAGCCCATGCCAACCTCATGGGGTAGAGAAGGTACGTGGCGCTGGGGCGTGAACGGGGGCTGGGCGGAAGATATCAAAGATGCAAACAACACCCTGGTTACTCTTGGTGTTGAATTTGAATATTTTGTCGACGACAACCTAAGCCTCGACCTTGGGTTGTATTACATGGATGTTGACCAAGTTGGCGAAAACACAAACGGGATTAATTTTACGTTACAACTTCGCTGGCACTTCATTGCCAAAGAATCGTGGTCGATGTTTATTGAGGGTGGTGCTGGACTCCTTCGCACATCCAACGACGTCCCGAGCGATGGCTCGTCGTTCAACTTCACACCACAAGCTGGGCTTGGTTTCACGTTCGACATCGGCAACAACAACCGCTGGATTATTGGCACACGGTGGCACCATATCTCAAATGCAAATACCTACTCTTCTAATCCAGGCCGTGACTCCATCATGATTTGGACAGGCATTTCCTTCCCCTATTAATCTACCCGCGGTAGATAAACCCAACAAAATACGTGCATGTGCTTAGGGTTTATTACCCTTCAAATTTTGCAATTGCTAACGAAACGTTGTGCCCGCCAAAGCCAAACGAGTTGTTTAACGCAACTTGTATGTTGCGTTCTTGCGGAGTATTCGCCACAAAATTCAAATCAAAACCCTCGTCTGGGTTAGCAAGATTGATTGTCGGTGGCATCACTCCATCGGTGATCGCTTTCACTACTGCTATCGATTCAATGCCGCCTGCTGCACCGAGTGTATGCCCTGTACAGGATTTTGTTGAACTCATCGCAAGGTTGTACGCATGGTCGCCAAAAAGTGTTTTTACTGCGTTTACCTCGGCTGCATCTCCAAGTGGCGTCGAAGTGCCATGTGCATTGATATAATCGACACGTTCTGGCGCAATATTCGCATTACGAAGCGCTGTCGTCATCGCTGCTTTCGCACCAGCGCCTTCTGAATCTGGCGCCGCGATATGCCCAGCATCGCCTGTGATGCCAAAGCCAATAATTTCAGCCAGAATGTTTGCCCCTCGAGCTTTGGCGTGTTGGAGTTCTTCAACAGCAAGCACTGCAGCACCCTCTGCGAGCACAAAACCATCCCGGTCCTTGTCGAAAGGCCTTGAAGCAAGCGAAGGCGCTTCATTGCGTGTTGAGAGCGCCTTCATTGCAGAGAACGAACTTACGCAGACCGGCGAAACCGCCCCTTCGGCGCCACCTGCAAGAATAAAATCTGCTTGGTCCGTTGCAATGAACATGCACGCTTCTGCGAGTGCATGTCCTCCTGTGGCACACGCTGTTGCAGGCGCAGAGTTCACGCCACGCAAATCAAATCGAATCGAGACATTGCCAGCTGCTGCATTCACCATGAGTTTTGGCACGGTGAATGGGCTTAAGCGCTTTGGACCTTTTTCAGCCAAAACGCCTGCAAAGTGTTCAATGGTTTGGATACCACCCACGCCCGAACCAAGTACAACACCACGGCGGTATGTATCCCCTTGTTCCCAATCAAGTCCACAGTGCTCCATGGCTTCTATCGCTGCCCACAACCCAAGTTGCGCAAAGCGATCAGTTTTTTTGATTTCACTCCGGTCAAGTTTGTCTGTTGGATCCCAATCGCGAACCTCTCCAGCAATTCGAGCTGGCCAGCGATCGTCTTGCGCAAAGGCAGTAATTGGCCCAACGCCCGAGCGACCTTCAAGCATGCCCGACCACGTCGAAGCCACATCGTGACCAAGAATCGAAATTGTACCTAAACCAGTTATTACCACCCGGCGTTGGGAAACCACTGACATGAAGTATCCCTACGTTATTCGGCGCCGGAAGCGTCTACGATGAAATCAACCGCACTTCCAACTGTTTGAATTTGCTCTGCCTTGTCCTCAGGGATATCGGTAGAAAATGCATCTTCAAGTTCCATCACGAGTTCAACAGTATCAAGACTGTCTGCGTTAAGGTCGTTTGCGAAGCTTGATTCCATCTTCACTTCAGCTTTATCAACACCAAGTTGGGTTGAGACGATATCAATAACTTTTGCTTCAATTTCTGAACGTGTCATCGTGTGACTCCTTTAATAACCGAGACTATCACGGTTGGTGGGCATTATATCAGGGAATTGGGGGAGAGTGCCAAGGGGGAATGGTGGGCTCAACAGGTCAAACCACCATCAACAACAAGAACTTGACCGGTCATATATCCACCACCATCTGATGCCAAAAACGAGACCGCTGAGGCGATTTCTTCTGGTTGGCCGTACCTTCTAAGTGGCACGGAACTCTCAACACCCTTCCGAATCTCTTCGCCGAGCACCGCAGTCATGTCTGTTTCAATAAATCCAGGGGCAATAGCATTCGCCGTAATCCCTTTGGAACCAAACTCTTTGGCAATTGTTTTCGTCAACCCAACGAGACCCGCTTTCGCAGCCGCATAGTTCGCTTGCCCCGCGTTGCCGCTGAGCCCAGTCACCGATGTGATGTTTATCATCCGACCCCAACGTCCACGCATCATTGGCCGCGCGGCTGTTTTGCATCCTATGAATGCAGCTTTGAGATTAACGTCAAGTACCGCATCAAAGTCTTCTTCACTCATTCGAAGCATCAACCCATCGCGGGTCATGCCAGCGTTGTTTACAAGCACGTCAAGGCGTCCGTATATCTCAACGATTTCTTCGATCGTGGTTGCAAAAGTCGCGCACTCAGCAAGATCACACATGTGCACGCTTGCTTGTCCACCGTTTGCTTCTATCTCGGCTTGCACTTGTGTGAGCGCTTCAGCGTTCCTTGCAACCAGGGCGAGCACAAAGCCGTCGCTTGCTAAACGCGTTGCAATTGCTTTACCAATTCCGCGCGATGCTCCAGTTACGACGGCGACGCGGTATTCACATTTTGTCTTTGAATCAGAAATTAGAACTACTCCGATGTTGTTCGTTTTATTGGAAAAATTGATTAGTGACCAGGAGACAGAGGACCACCGGGTCGTTTGGGAGGCCCACTTGGACCACTACCACCCTCGTCCGATTTCGCTTCTCTATCTGTTTCGCCTGCAAGAACGTACGACGCACCGGCGTCTGGCTGCAAGGCAATTTCAGCACGCTTATCCATAAGAGCATAGTAACTCTCTATCCAGTTCCCACTTAATGTGTTTACAAGATTTGGTGGTATTTCTAAGGAAGAAAACGTAACAGCACTACCATCGGACGAGAAATCCCAAAGTTGCACTTGGTACTCCATGCCGATTTCAAAAATACCCATTACACAACTTCCGCCAAGTGGGTTTATCCCAACTTTCAAATCAAGCCTTGAAACTGAGTCCATGTATTCAGCAAGGCCTGCCGAAACCATAGCATTCAATTCGAGTTTATCACTAAATGAAATCGAATTTTCAAGAGAAGCTTCATCCACTTTCAACAGTGCATCAAAAAATTCGAGCAGTGCAATTCGCGAGGGTTCATCGCGAGGTGCTTCCAATTCATCGAGGTAAATCCGGCCGTCTATCCCATATTGCTCTTTTAACTCCTCAATTGTTCGGGCTTTTGGTTTTGGCTTTTTCACAACGGTTCTTGCTTTTGGTTGCGGTGCTTCTACAACTTCTTCACCGCCACAGCCAAGACCAAACAGCGTCATGCTCGACAAGATTGTTACAACAATATATTTATTACTTTGGTTCATTGTGTGCTTCTACTTTCACGTCTCGAGTAATTCTACGCATGAGTCCTCGAAGTACACCACTTGGCGCGAGTTCATGCCAACTGCAACCATCATACCGTGATGCCATCGTACTGCAAGATTGTGCCCACCGAACTGAGCCCGTTATCTGTTCAACAAGACGGTCTGCAATCGCTTCTGGGGCATGCAACTCTGCTGTTACATTTGACCAAACATCGATTTTTGGTGTTTGCAAGTCCACATTCGCCAAAGCCTCACGCATTCCCGCTGCTGCAGGAGCCATGAAGGGTGAATGAAATGCGCCTGCTACCGAAAGTGCTGTCGCGCGAACGCCCTTTTCAGCTGCAAGC
>CAZURP010000100.1:0-6451 GCA_964623715.1 uncultured Isosphaeraceae bacterium
AACGAAGAACAAAAGTGAAGTTTTCTGGTCACGTTGTTGATCCTTCTTGGACATTTAAGGTTTCTGCAACTTGGAGCCGCTCAGGCGGATCAAACACAGAAGATGCGTGGATTGCAAAAAGTTTTGAAGACGGTTCGTGGGTAAAGGCGGGACAGTTTAGCTCTCGGTTTCTACGTGAACAAAATGTTTCTTCGAGCAAACAACTCACAGTTGAGCGATCAATGGTAAACAATGCATTTACCTATGGCTGGACGCAAGGAGTTGAGTTCGGCTGGAAAAACGAAGACATGAAATTTATTGCCCAATATACCGACGGTCCAAACCAGTCAAACACAGCAGCACTTGGCGCTTCAACAAACGCGTATGTTCTTCGCACAGAGTTTCGTTTCGGCGAAGCTGGTTGGAAAGATTTTGACTACCTCACATCAAAAGTAGGTGCGAAAAAGGGGCTTCTCATTGGTGTTGCATACGAAAACTATGACACCGAGGGCGGGGCATTTGAGTATGGAAACGCCAATGGAACAAAAAGTTCCGGATGGACAGTGGATGCTTCTTGGCGTGGTGATGGATGGAACCTGTTTGGGTATCTCGTTGATACAACAGGAAAAGACAACGCGGGTGTTACACAGGATTCAAGCGGCTGGCTTGTGCAGGGCGGTTTTCTTGTGAATGACAACGTGGAATTGTTTGCCCAACTTCAAGAAGGCGAAGTTAGTGGCGAAGCGATGGACATGGACGCGTTTCGTGTTGGCTTCAACTACTGGCCCATGTCAGGAAACAACAACGTGAAGTGGACAAGCGATATTGGCTGGGCTGGCAAAAGACTCACCAACGGTGCGGGTGGCGGGATCTCTTCAGCAGACTGGGTTTCATCCGGCAACGGGTGGCGCGCAGACAACGCGAATGAAGACAACCAAATGCTCCTAAGAACTCAACTTCAATTACTCTTCTGAACCGAACACATATACGACAACAAACGTCGGAGTTTAATCTATGCCTGTAAACGCAATGGCCCGCTTGTTTGGCCGCTCACCCTTTGTACCCCTTCAACTTCATCTCGACAAAATTTCTGATTGTGTTGAGGCCTCCGTAGTTCTGCTTGAGCGAATCCGCCAAGGTGACACATCAAACATTGGCGAAGAAGCGAGGGCTATTTCAAAACTTGAGCACAAGGCCGATCTAGTCAAAAATGACATACGGAATAATCTACCCCGCGGATTGTTTATGGCAATTGACCGTGGGCAACTTTTGGAAATTTTAAGTTTACAAGACTCCATTGCAGACAAAGGGGAAGACATCGCCGTGTTAATGAGTATTCGTCCAGTCAAGGTTCTCTCTGAACTTTCCGAACCGCTCAAGGAGTATGTTGATAGTAATATCGGTGCATTTCACAAAGTAAAAGAAGTGATGCGCGAACTCGATACGTTGATTGAATCCGGCTTCGGAGGCGTCGAAGCAAACAAAGTTGACGCGATGATTGAAGAAGTCGCACACGCCGAACACGAGTGCGACATTATGCAACGAAAATTAATGAAGAGCGTGTTAGACCACGAGGAAGAATTATCCGTTGGTGACTTCTTTGTGTGGCAACGCCTTCTCCACGAAATTGCTGGGATAAGCAATCTCTCCGAAAAACTCGGCAATCGAGTTCGAATGTTGTTAACGCTTAAATAAAGTTAAAACAAAGAGAAGAAAATGGAATACACAACAGTCCTCATCATATTAGCCCTTGTTTTTGGCTTTTACATGGCATGGAATATTGGCGCAAACGATGTTGCGAACGCCATGGGTACCAGCGTGGGTTCTGGCGCACTCACATTTAAGCGCGCGGTGATTCTTGCCGCAATCCTTGAATTTGCAGGCGCATTTTTTGTCGGTTCTTCAGTATCAGACACCGTTCGAAAGGGCATTGTTGATCCTATTATTTTTGCAGGGGACCCCCAAGCATTTGTGCTTGGTATGTTGTCTGCCCTGCTTGCCGCAGGAGTCTGGTTACAGGTTGCGTCCTATTTTGGCTGGCCAGTCTCGACGACACACTCTATCGTTGGAGCTATTGTTGGATTTGGAGTTATTTATGGTGGCATGTCTGCGGTCGAGTGGGGTGGCGTCGGCAAAATTGCTGCAAGCTGGGTTGTGTCCCCTCTTATGAGTGGCACAATAAGTTTTATCCTTTTTCAGATAGTGATGAACCGAGTTTTTTACAGGGCAGATCCAGTTGCTGCGGTTCGGAAGTTCACACCCTTTATGGTGTTTATTGTGCTTGCCATTATGACTTTGGTCATGGTGTTTAAGGGTTTAAAGCACCTACACCTCGACCTCTCGCTTCCTTCAGCGTTGGGAGTCGCTTCGATTGTGGGTCTGCTCGGGGCTGGCATTTCAATTCTACTCTTGAAGCGCTACAAAACAGACGATTCCCTAGAAGAGCAACGACAAGCAAGAGAACTTTATATAGTCCGTGCTATGCAACGCGCGCTAAAGCACCTTGCAAGAGCTCGTAGGGCGGCAGACCCAGACGAGCGAAGTTCGATTGACGCTGTTATTAAGGAAACACGTTCATTAACTGACACTTCTGGAAAACGCGCGAACCTTGGCTCTGCAAACACAGAGTTTCGGCAAGTGGAGCGTATCTTTATCTTCTTGCAAATTTTAACCGCGTGTTTTGTTGCGTTTGCCCATGGCGCGAACGATGTGGCAAATGCCATTGGACCACTTTCAGCTGCAGTGCAAACGATTCAAAATGGCGTTGTCGCCGCAAAATCAATCGTACCAATGTGGGCACTTGCGCTCGGCGGCATAGGAATTGTGATTGGTCTTGCTACTTACGGGTGGCGAGTTATGGAAACCGTTGGAAAGAGAATTACCGAGCTCACACCTTCTCGTGGTTTCTGCGCAGAGTTTGGCGCCGCGACCACAATTGTTATCGCTTCTAAATTAGCACTTCCAATTTCAACAACTCACACCCTCGTTGGCGCAGTACTCGGTGTTGGTCTTGCGCGTGGCATTGGTGCGCTCAATCTGTCCACTGTTCGAGACATAGCAATCAGTTGGGTAATTACAATTCCAGCCGGTGCGTTGCTTGCAATCATCTTCTACAAAACGCTCGAACTCTTCTTTTAAAAACAATCCCGCGGGTCGTTTATTGGTTAACGACTCAAAACGAGTCAGCGGATGCTTTGTCCCACAAATGTGTGTACCACTCGTTTGCGTTTCCATTTACGAGTTCGTTCGGCTCATGCCAATTAAACAAGTGTTTGTACGTTTTATGGTGCAACGCACTTGTCCTGTGGCAAAGCAAACTTGGAGATAACTCGCTTGGGTGTTCAAGCCCACACGCCGCAACGACCTGAGCCAAATCGTCGAGCGTGTTTCGGTGGTAGTTGCAAACACGCTGCGCCTTGTCGGTCACGACTAACCCTCGTTGTCTTCGCTTGTCCTGTGTGGCGACACCTGCTGGGCAAGCATTTGTTTGACAACGCATCGCTTGAATACAACCGACAGAAAACATGAATGCACGAGCAGCATTACACCAGTCAGCGCCAAGGGCGAGCACCCTTGCCATCTCAAACGCGCTTGTTATCTTGCCCGCCGCGCCAATTTTGAGTTTATCTCTTACTCCACTTCCGACTAGGACATTCTGCGCAAAAATAAGCCCATCAATAAGTGGCGACCCCATGTGGTCAACGAATTCGATTGGTCCAGCACCGGTACCTCCTTCTCCTCCATCGATCACAATAAAGTCAGGATAAATATCAGTTTCGATCATTGCTTTGCAGATAGCCATAAATTCTTCTGGCCGTCCAATACATAGTTTGAACCCGGCTGGCTTACCACCCGAAAGGTCTCGAAGTTTTGCAGTAAATTCGAGAAGCCCTTTTGGCGAGGAAAACGCTGTGTGAAACGCTGGTGATATACAATCGACACCTTCGGGCACACCTCTGGCCTCTGCAATTTCAGCAGACACCTTGGGACCAGGCAGTACACCGCCATGCCCAGCTTTTGCGCCTTGCGAAACCTTTATTTCTACCATTTTTATATTTTCAATTTGCGCTGTATCGCGAAACTTGTCTTCGTTAAACGACCCATCATTGTTTCGGCAACCGAAGTAACCGCTACCGATTTCCCACACCAGGTCGCCTCCTTCTTTTCGGTGGTATTTACTGCAACCACCTTCACCAGTGTCGTGGTAAAAACCCCCAAGTTTTGCTCCTCTGTTGATCGACATAATCGCGTTTGCGCTGAGCGCCCCAAAACTCATCGCGGACACATTTAGGAGCGATGCAGAGTAGGGCTGTTTGCATTCACTGCCACCAATTGTGGTTCGAAACGGCTCAGCTGATTTTGGTTTCGGCGCAATGGAGTGTGAGAGCCATTCGTATTCTTCTTTGTAGACATCAAGTTGCGTGCCAAACGGTTTTTCATCAAGTGCACCCTTCGATCGTTGGTAGACAACACTTCGGTGGTTGCGGTCGTATGGTCTTCCGTCAGTGTCTTGTTCCACGAAGTATTGCATTAATTCTGGTCGCAGTTCTTCGGCGACAAACCGAAGATGTGCTTGTAGTGGGTAATTACGCAACAAGCTGTGTTTTGTTTGCAGAACATCGTACGTGCCAAGCAGGGCGCCCGCGCCACAGAGCGCAACACCAACGTAGTGCCAGGGTGATACATACATAGCAAAATACAAAAACAATCCCGTGGCAACAATACTTAAAAGATATGGAACAAATCGCATAAAAACTCCCTTTGCTTCCATGTAGTTTACAGGATGTTTCCGTGTAAAATATACACATGCCTACGTATGAATACTATTGTGAAGCGAATGGACAAACGGTTGAAGTCATTCACTCGATGAGTCAGGACCTTGAAACTTGGGGCGAGCTCTGCGAGTTATCTGGTTCTCAAGTTGGGGAAACCCCTGCGGAATCAGCAGTCATACGCCAACTATCTGCAATTGCATCCCTTGTCCCAAAAGGCGGGGGTGCGCCACGCGGCGGTTCTGGCGGAGGATGCTGTGGTGGCGGTGGCGGCGGCTGTGGGTGTGGTGGCCATTGATCATTTAATGTAAAATATGAACTCACGTTTGGGCCTGTGGCGGAATTGGCAGACGCAGGGGACTTAAAATCCCCCGAGGATAATACCTCATGAGGGTTCGAGTCCCTCCGGGCCCACTAATGCAACGAAACAAAGCGATTGCCGCGTGAGCGGCAATCGCTTTTTCTTTTTACTTCGTGTGCCCTGTGTGCTTGTTCGTCGATGACTCCTCACAATCACGTTGGTAGATCAGAATCTACCAACAGGAGTTCCGGACTACATCTCGCTTCGCTCGTTTAGTACGAGTCCCTCCGGGCCCACTTTTCTTTTTACTTCGCTGCTGATAAACAATCCCGCGGGTCGTTTATTTTTGGGCAAATTTGCTAAAAATCCCAATCAACATTTGGGTTCGGCAAATTGACGATATTGTCGATGCGCGTAACCAAATCAGGACTTGCCTGCAAAGAACCGACTGTGGCAAGTGACTCTGCAGAAGCGCTTCCAATCCATAGCCGTGAAAGGTCATTAATCGAACATGAAACAACGGGTAGTGCCGTGTCGACACTCTTCGTCGCCGAGGTTGTTTCGCCAAGTTTTACAACGTACGAACCGGCTGTGGATTCCCACGAACATGATTCTGACAAATACTGTCCAATAGGATCAGTGAGTTCAAGTTGAAAAGAGAGTTGTTCGCCAAGGAACTGCATAGCACTAAAACAGCGTGGGACATCGAGAATTCTGCACTGCATCCAGGCGTTTGCGCTCGTCGCTGCATCAAACGTTCCACCCTTTTGTTTGCGGAATGAAGCAAAGGGGCGTTCCAAAAAATCTTGCAATTGAAAACCAACAGGGTCAGCCATGCGAATGCCATGCACTTGGTCTGAGAGAGACTTAAATACCGAGAGTAACTCCACCAACTGTTCGGGTGTTCGCCACGCTGACGCCAAACACGAATAGGGACCATGTTCACCCTTGGCTCGCAGCCAAACAAAGTGTGTTAGCTCGCCTTGCTCGTTTTCAAAACCAAGTCCAAATCCATTCTCGCACCAAACTAATTCACAACCAGTAGAGCCGACACCATCAAGATTACAACCACCATGTGCTCGTTTTCGTTGACGTCTGCAGTTATGCATTGCTTCTGCATCATCTTTGGTGAGCCGTTTAGGTGCGCGTGTAAGTTTGGGTACTTTCAAGCAAGCGGGATCTACAGTGATGTCTCGTACGTAGTTCAGATTCCCAAACCCAAGTTTGTCGTAGTATCCCTGGTCGAAGATTCCAAGAAATGAAACAGCAGCGCCATCAAGCGCGCTTTGCGCTATTCCGTAAGCGGTCGTTGTTAGAGCGTGTCCTTTCATTCGGGCTACTCTGCTTGTTAACACGCCTGTAACAGCGGACATTGGAAGGTCGTTGTTTTGGTATAGAA
>CAZURP010000101.1:0-4309 GCA_964623715.1 uncultured Isosphaeraceae bacterium
GTCATCGGTTCTGTTGTACAATGTGTAGAGCACGCCAATAGCATATTCACCACCAGATCCAATTGCGTAGTATCGACTTAGTGGCGTGACACCAAGATCTGAAGCGACAGTAAAAATCCCGCCTGCATTTGCAATTAAAAAAGTTGAATCTAAATCTCCAAATGGCGACATGGACTGCGCTGCTTGGTCATTTACAAACGTGTATTGTTCGTGGAGAGCTTTCCAGAATTCGAGGAAGAATGTAAATATTTTTTTGGCGCTTGTTAAATCTGGTGTCGGTCGCGTTGAAAGGTAGTCATTGAGAATGTCGTCGTAGACAGCCCAGCCCGCGCCGCCAATAAGAGAGGTACCAATTCTTCCAACCTTTGGAGTCCGCGCGTTTTCTTGTGGCATAACTTCAGAATCGCCAAATGTAGTGAGTGTGTCTGCAGCCATCACTATGCGATTATTTTTTTTGATTGCAACAATGACTGACATGGTTATTCCGTGACTACTTTCATTGCTATAAGATCTTGAACATCAATAAGCCCAATTGGTGTGTTGTTATCATCGACGACAGGGATTTCATCAACCCGGAATTCAGCGACGAGTTGCTGGGCATCTCGAACAAGTGCGCTTGCGAGTAACCGTCTTGGGTTACTTGTTGCAACCTCTCCAATTACACGCTCCATCGGCTTGGATTCATCGATGACAAGTCTCCGAAGATCGCCGTCGGTAAAGATGCCTGTGAGTTTCCCTTCAGCATTCACGAGGAGAATCGCGCCAGCTCGGCGATTACCCTCATTTGGACGAGCTTCTTGAAGCGCTTCACCGACCGTGGTGTTGTCGTGAATGACTGGTAAATTGTCTCCAACTTTCAACCGAATGATTTCAGTGATAGTTCGCAAACCAATGCCGAGCATTCCGCCTGGATGATGTTTGTGGAATTCATCTGCTGAGAAGTTTCTTCTTCTTGAAACAGCCAGCCCAAGCGCATCGCCAATGGCAAGAGTTGCTGTTGTGGATGCTGTCGGCGCGAGATTGAGTGGGCACGCTTCCGAAAGAGATCCAATTGCAATATGCGCAGTGCATAATTTTGCAAGAGTGGAGTTGTCTTCTTTTGATATACCAATGCATGGAATGCCATCGGTGCGTAGTATTGCCGCGAGGTTAACAACTTCCTCGGTGGTTCCAGAGTAGCTCATGAGCACAACAACATCGCCGCGTCGAATTGAACCGAGATCACCATGCACTGCTTCAGCTGGGTGCACGACGTGCGAGGGCTGTCGTATTGACGAAAATGTTGCAGAGAGTTTTGCTCCGATTAGACCCGATTTTCCCATTCCGCTAAAAATGACATGCCCTTGACACTTTTCGAGGATGTCTATAGCCTTTGTCCAAGAGGAAGCATGGCTTGAATCGGCACAAATCCTCTCGTTCACTGAGCCGATAGCATTTATTTCCGCAACAAGTACATCGCAAATAAATGCATGTTCAGCGGATAATTTTGGGTTTGATTGTGTTCGGGGTGCGCACATGAAACTATGATGTCTATTGTACCTAACGGCACACGTTTACGTCCATGTCTTTACCTCAAGAACAATTCAGAATTGCTATCAACGCCTTTGACGGGCCTTTGGACCTTCTTTTATACCTCGTTCGGCGCGCTGAAGTGGATATCCACGATATTCCAATAGCGCAAATTACGGATGAATACCTAGAAATTCTTAAAAGTGGGGCTGGGGTTGATGTTGAAATGGCAGGTGAGTTTCTTGTCATGGCGGCAACTTTGATCGAAATTAAGTCACGCTCGCTAGTCCCCCCAGAACAAATTGCTCAAGACGACGAGGCGCGTGGTGAAGATGAAAACGCTGACCCTCGGGGTGATCTTATTAGGCAACTCCTTTCATACCAACAGATTAGAACAGCAGCTGAATTGCTTGAGCAACGCAGGATTTCGTACGGACTTCGGTACGAAGCTCGAATTGGAACAACGAAAGCGGCAGAAATCGAGGAAGAACCCGCACTTGAACTTGACGATGTGCACATAATTGATATTTCAGATGCGTACGAGCATATTGCAAGTGCTATTGATTTCAGCCGTCTCGATGGTCACCATATTGCATTCGATGATGTTCCGATTGAGATATGCCAAGAAGAATTGCTCCATCGCCTTGCAGACAATAGCGAAAAAGAATTGTCTTTGCAGTCAACTTTTTCAGGCTTGAGCGCTCCGGAACGAGTTGGAATGTTTTTAGCCACGCTCGAACTTGTCCGAACGCGCCGTATCACTATCTCGCAAGATGAAACAACTTCGGGAGAAATTCTGATCAAATTGCTCGACGATGAATCCGCGCTCGATTTCTCTACTTAATCTTTAAGCTGGCGCCGAACAGAGTGCTGAAGCGCGTTGTATTCTTGAACAGTGAGGTCTCTCCAGTGGCCGGGCCTAAGACCTTTTAGTGCAACGGGGCCAATGTGCGTTCTTCTAAGTCGTTTCACAGGGTGCCCAACAACCGCGAGCATTCTTCGAATTTGTCTGTTACGCCCTTCTGCAAGCGTGAGTTTTAGCAGTGTGCGATCACGTTCATGACGCGTAACTTCGATAGTTTCAATTGTTGCTTTTTTGGCTCGACGCGTTTCATCGTGCTTCGTATGAGCGTCTGAAAGATAGATGCCTTTTTGAAGTTTTTGCAATGTTTCTTCGTTGACGAGGCCTCTTACCGTCACTTCGTAGGTTTTGCTGACGTGGTGACGGGGGTGTGTTAGTTCATTGGCTAATATGTTGTCGTTCGTGAGCAGGAGGAGCCCTTGGCTTTCCATATCTAAACGTCCAATGGGAAAAATGCGGGTGCCTGTGTGGTGTTTTACGATATCACCAATACAGGGCCGACCCTCAGGATCGGCCATTGTGCAAACAATGCCCCTTGGTTTGTAGTACATAACGTAGACGCTGTCAGCATGTAGGTTGAGTTTTCGATCTTCGATCGTTATTCGGTCTGTGGCAGGGTCTATCCAGGCTGGCAAAAAGTTAATTACCAAACCGTTTACCTTTACCTCGCCTGCTTTTATCATTTCTTCACATTTCCGGCGGGAAGCGATGCCTCCGGACGCCATGACTCGTTGCAGCCGCTGCCCACGATTTGCATCTTTGAAGGGTAAAGTTGGATCATGTGAGGATTCTTTGTTGGTATTCCAGCCCATTTTGGCTAGTCTACCAAGTTCTATGCGCCTCCATACGATCATAAAACGATTACAAGCGGCAATTCAGAATCCAATCGAGGAGCTCTCTCGGTGGGAACGCTTCCTGTTATATACATGGAAACTTGCAAAACAGGGGGTCTCGCAGTTATCGCATGACCGAGCAAGCATGATGGCTGCGTCACTTACTTACAGAACATTGTTTGGCATGTTGCCAGTCATCGTAGTTGGGACTGCCGTCGCGAAGTCACTAATGGGAGCAGATCAATTTGAGAAATTCCTCCAAGATGGAATTGCAGCCTCAGGTATGAATCAATTCGAACTTGGTGCTGGTGAAAATGGAGTCCTTATCACGCTTGGTAGTTGGCTCTCTGGCATTGTCTCAAGTGGAATGAATGTTGAATTTGCTGCGTTGACATGGATTAGTTTGCTTGTGCTTACGTATTCAGCTATTTCGTTACTGGTTGACATAGAGTCTTGTTTTAATAGTGTTTGCCGTAGCACGAAGGGGAGAGCTTGGCTAAAGCGCATCCCGTTGTACGCAGCAGTCTTCTCGTTTGGGCCAGCCCTTGTTGCAGCGTGTTTGTGGGTGGATTCACTCGCGAATGCACTCTTCTTGTACCTGATTCCTTGGGAATGGCTGCGCTTTACAATCGATAGATTTTGGGATTTTGTTCTCGGCTGGAGCATTTTGTTACTGATCTACCGAATTGTGCCGACGGTTCGTTTGCAGACCCAATCAATCATGATTGGTGCCTTTGTGGCGTCAGTCTTGCTCCTTGTCGGCAAGGAGTCCCTAGGGTTGTATTTCAACCATGCTCTCTCGTTGAAGCAGCTCTACGGCTCTCTGGGCTTAGTTCCTATCTTTATGTTCTGGCTCTATCTCATGTGGCTGATTATCTTGCTTGGTTTACAAATATCTGCGATTGTTCACCAAGTTGGCAAAAGAAATTAATTCCTCAGAGACGTTTTTACATTTAATGCGTCTCAGAGACGCATTATTTGCAGTCGCTATAAAGGCCGCTTTATCGTCCATTAGGGCATGTTTTGGGGTTGGATTACTGTGTCTCTGAGACCAATAAAAATGCGTCTCAGAGCCATATTTTTTTGGGGTTGATGAAAGGAACCG
>CAZURP010000101.1:4319-6411 GCA_964623715.1 uncultured Isosphaeraceae bacterium
AGCACAATTATGACCTAATACACAAACATGAACGGATTCAATACAGATAACAGCACAAGCAACCGACGCTCTTTGTTCGTCGATATTACTTTCTCTAACGGCACAATGAATGCTTGCATCGTTGGTCCACGGATTGGAGAACGAGAAGCATCCATCGTCGCGAATGCGATCAATGGAAAACTAAAAGAATATGGTGCGAAAGTGAATAACTTAGTTCTTGACTTCAGTGAGATTCAATTCATATCGAGTCTAGGCTTAGGGATGTGCATTGATGTCAGGAACACTGCAGAAAACTGCAAAGCCGAGACCGCAATCGTGGGCCTAACGAATCACTTACAGGAACTCTTTGAACTCATGCGGCTCGACAGACTATTTGAGATAGCTTCAGCAAAAGCTAATTTTGGCTCTGCTGCTTAGCAAACTCCCTTAGACATGCGAATAATTCTACATGCAACTCTGTCGCATCAACTCACACAGTTGGCGCGACAGTTTGTATTATGTACATCTTATGGGTCTCGAAGAAGCCATTCCAGTCGACGGATATATGACCACGCAACTCAGCCGTGTAATCAATTGGGCACGCCGTTCAAGCGTTTGGCCAATGCCATTTGCAACTGCTTGCTGTGGTATCGAACTCATGGCAACCGCTTCAAGCCGCTACGATTTAGCAAGATTTGGCGCCGAAGTCTTTCGTTTCAGTCCGCGGCAAGCCGACTTGATGATCATTGCGGGACGAGTGACAACAAAGATGATGCCAGTTCTACAACGAATCTATCTTCAGATGACGGAACCCAAATGGGTTATATCCATGGGAGCTTGCGCCTCGACGGGTGGGCTGTTCGATACCTACGCGGTTGTGCAGGGAATCGACCAATTTCTTCCAGTCGATGTATATGTTCCGGGTTGTCCGCCACGTCCAGAAATGCTCATCGAAGGGGTGATGGCAATTCAACAAATCATCGACGAAGACAACATTCCATTCGATGGCGAGGGCAAGCGAAAGCCTTTGTGTCTCGACTTGGTCACCCCGACACCAACAGTCGATTTGACAATCAGCGCTTCTTAACGCCACAAGAACAGCACCAATCTGATACAAATACAATCGGAGGATCCTAATGTCTGTGTGTATGGCGATTGATGAGAAAGTATTAGTACTCAATAGAGGCTATGTTGCAGTACGTGTGTGCCAAGCAAGAGAAGCATTTAGTTTGCTCTGCAGGGAGACTGCTGAAATATTATCTATCGAAGATGGAAACTACATGACCTACGCGTTGCATGACTGGATGGACGTAGCAAGTCTGCAAAAAGAATGTGAGCCGGATCAACACCGATGGTTACGCCTTCCTGCTTTAGAAATCGCAGTTCCAAAAATCATTCGACTTTTATCCTATGACAAATTCATTAAACCTGAAGTACGCCTCACACGAAGGAATTTGTTTTCTCGTGATAAAAATAAATGCCAGTACTGTGGGAAGCGTTTTAGCGCCACAGACTTGACGCTTGACCATGTTGTGCCAAGGGTGCAAGGTGGTGGGAACTCATGGGTGAATCTTGTTTGCGCCTGTGTCCCCTGTAATACAAAAAAGGGAGGCAGACCACCCCGGCAAGCAAACATGTGCCTTGTGCAAAAGCCGATCAAACCGAGTCATTGCGTTGCTCGAAAATTACGAATCGGGCCTTCTCAATACCAAACGTGGAAATCGTTCTTGAATAATGCGTACTGGTCTGTGGAACTCGATGAAAGTTAATGCCGGAAGCACCGCAAGCCCGTATGGAGCAAAGTAATGTTCCTCGAATTGCAAAGATCAATCGTTTCTTGGTCGCGAACGCTTCCGCCGGGTTGCACTATACACTTCACTCCAGCGTCTATTAACAACTCCGGCCCATCGGGGAAGGGGAAAAAAGCGTCCGAGCCAGCTACCGCAGAGTGCGCAGCTGTGAGTGCATCTCCTGCACGTTGAATTGCTAACCGTGCGGCTGAGACTCGATCAACTTGCCCCATGCCACCACCGATGAGTGCGCTGTTGTCCACAATTGATATGGAATTAGATTTTAGGTGACTACAAGAAATCCAAGCAATGATCGCATCACG
>CAZURP010000102.1:0-6361 GCA_964623715.1 uncultured Isosphaeraceae bacterium
ATCCGCAGGTTGAGTGTTCGAGTCACTCCCGGCGTGTTTGGTTAGAAAACACAGATTTAAGAGAACAACATGAGCGTAGGCATTTACAAACAAGGACAAGGTTACTGGGTACGACTGATGTCATCTATTGGCTTTGGACTTCTTGTCATGATGGGCGTCATTTGGCTCTGGGACCAACTTGGTGGAATAAAGATTGGTGAGTTTGAGCCAGTGTACGTGCAGGGCGGCGTTTCAATCATCGTAATCGCCGTGTGTGGTTTTATTGGGTATCAACTGATTGGTCGAAAACCAAAACTCGTTGATTTCATGATTGCCACTGAAGGTGAAATGCGAAAAGTAAACTGGTCAACGAGGCGAGAGATTTTCGGTTCGACAATCCTCGTTATTTTATTGACACTTTTTATCGCCATCTTTTGTAAGGTTGCGGACTTAGCATTTTCTGCATTCTTTCAATGGATCGACGTTCTGCAATCAGCGTAAAGGGAATGGAAGAATATGAGCGAAACAGAACAAAACATTGAAACCCCCGAAACAACCCCCGAAACAACCCTTGAGGTAACCCAAGAGGTTGTGACTGAGGTAGCGCCGGTTGTACCTTCAAACGAAGAGATGCCAAAAACACAAGAGGGCATGAACTGGTTTGTCTTGCGCGTCGCATCAAACAAAGAAGACTTTGTTCGTAATGCACTCGAAAAGAAAGTGCAAATCGAAGGTGTGCAACAATTCATTGGGCGCATCATGGTTCCTACCGAAAAGACTAAAACGCTTTCAAAAAATAATAAAGTGAAAATCACTGAAACAAAGTTATACCCAGGGTATATCTTTGTGGAAATGAAACTTGTCGATGCCCGCATTTCACAAGATGTCTTCTTTATCATCAAAGAAACAACAGGCGTAGGCGATTTTGTAGGTACTGCTGGTAAACCAACACCAATGTCAGACGAAGAAGTCGACAAGATGTTGTACGACTCACAAGCCCCTGAAGAAGTCACCGAAGTGAAACTTGAGTTTGCTAAGGGCGACCACGTTAACGTCAAAGATGGTCCATTCATGGGCTACGAAGGCACTGTGGATGAAATCTTCCCAGAGAAGGGTGTTGTTCGCGTGCTTGCGACTGTCTTCGGTCGTCAAACCCAAATCGACATCGAATACTGGATGATTGAAAAAGCTGAATAACGACAGCTCAGCCGGCGTCGCAAGGATGTTTCTAACAAACGCGTTTGCTTTGCTGACACTGTATAGTGCTTCTGTAATAAAAAATAAGATTTTCTTTCTTTCTTTCTTTCTTTCTATATACTTTGGTTGTTGCGAGTACGGATTTACAAAACCGCAGGAAGCCAATGCAATGATTATTAACAGAACGAATCAAGGGCGCTGTTTATTTATATTAGTTCTTGCGGTTCTATGGCCGATGTTTTTTGCAGAAAAAGCATTTTGCCAAGGGTGTGTTGAACTTAAGTGGAGCGCATTTGTAACACAAGCAAACAACCAGCCTCCATTTGAAGGGGTTTTGTTAAATGATGACGTGACTATTACAGCACTTGTAATGATAGATAACACGGGTACAGAAACACCCTTTTTTACATTTTACGATATTCAGTAGGTAGGCATTTCAATTAGAGAGTTTACTTCTGAGACAATTCCAGAGAATACAGGTGGCAACAATGGGTCTGTTGAGGTTTACAACAATTCCGTATGCGAAGGTAATTTAGCTGACAAAATAAATGTTGGAGGCAATTTTCCTGTAACTGTTCCAAACTCTCCTTTATATGAAACCCCCGACTACAACATTCTCTGGCTTGATATTTTTGGTTCAGACATTGCTATCTCAGATTATGCAATTCCTGATGAATCGTTACCATTTTCGTTTCCTGATTCGATGATCATCCAGGATGGATGCAATGAGGGTGGCCTTGTTTACCACTGGGTAACTTGGGACGGAGTGATTAGCTGGACGGTAACGGATCTTGAAATTACGTATTACCCAGAACCATTTGATGTTAATGCAGATTCTGTAGTGAACATCTTGGACTTGATTGCGGCCATAAGTGCGTTTGGAGTGTGTGAAGATTGCGCAGAGGATGTTATTCAAGATGGGATAGTCGATATCTTCGATTTACTTTTAGTAATTGACTCTATGTAAGGGACGCTAAGAGATTTCTTAATTTGGCGATTGGACTGCAATTGTGTTCTTTTTGGTATCGTGCACACATGACAGATACTATTTCACTTGAAGGCTGCGCAAAAACTTTTTGCGATGACTACGCAAAGTTGCGTACTGAAATTGCAAAAGCAGTTGTTGGGCACGATGACATTGTCGAAGGTGTATTAGTGTGCCTTTTTGCAGGTGGTCATGCATTGCTTGAAGGGGTGCCAGGTTTAGGAAAAACGCTACTTATTCGCACGTTGAGCGATGCACTCGACCTCGACTTTTCGCGCATTCAATTTACACCCGACCTTATGCCCGCAGACATCACGGGTACAACCGTTGTTGTTGAATCGGACAGTGGACGAGATTTCGAATTTCGCCAAGGACCGCTGTTTGCGCAAATGGTGCTTGCAGATGAAATAAATCGAGCAACTCCAAAAACACAGTCTGCTCTGCTCGAAGCGATGCAAGAAAAAACAGTCACGGTCGGCGGTGAAACGCACCAACTTAAAAAACCGTTCTTCGTCATGGCGACACAAAACCCTATCGAGCAAGAGGGTACGTATCCGTTGCCAGAAGCACAACTCGACCGTTTCTTTTTTAAATTGCACGTTGGGTACTCTGGTCGAAAAGAGTTAATGGAAATTATTGACAAAACGACAAGCGGTGTAACGCCAGGTGTCCAACGAGTTCTTGATACAGAAAAGATTCTTGCTTATCAATCGGTTATTCGAGAAGTTGCAATTGCAAACGAAGTGCAAGATTACGCTGTTCGACTCGTACTGGCGACGCACCCCGACGAACAACTTGCGACACCACAAGTGAAATCATTTCTTCGCTTTGGTGCATCGCCACGCGCCGCCCAAACCCTTGTGCTTGCTGGCAAGGTCCATGCACTTCTTGACGGTAGAACCGAGGTAAACGTGGACGATATTCGAAAATCCGTTCTGCCAACATTGCGACATAGGTGCATATTAAATTTCGAAGCTGAAGCCGAAGCGATTTCTTGCGATTCTATTCTGACGAACCTACTCGAAACGCTTCCAACTACAACATTCTAAAAAGACTCTCTCATGATTCAATCACTATTAATTCCATGTTTTTTAGTAGCACAGCCTGAACCAGCTGCAGTATCACACAACGCTACGCTTGACTTCCATTATGTGCAACAGTTTGACGCATCTATTGACAACGGAGGAAAAGTTGGTGTAAGTATGTTTGGACTAGAGTTGAGAATTGATTCTGCAATCACAGACGAAGATGATTTACAGTTCCGTTTTCAATACCAACGAGACGATTGGGATTTTTCAGGCACGTTAGGAGTTGGGGTAACGGATCCTTGGGAGACGATTAACACAATCGATTTTGCTACAACGTGGTTTCACAAGTACGACGATAGCACAAAGCTGTTTCTAGGTGGTATTGCAAAAATGAGTTACGAAGAGTCTGCGTCTGACGATGTTCTTTTCGGAGGCACAGTCGGTGTTATTCATTCCTACTCCTCTGACTTGACACTCGGACTAGGTATTGGCATTCTTCAACAAGAATTGGATGACGCTCGGTTGTTTCCAGTCTTTGTGCTCGATTGGAAACTTTCAGAAGAGCTCAAACTAACGAGTGATATATCAACGCGCTTTGGAAGCCGCACTGGCGTAGAACTTGTGTGGACCCCTCGAAAAGATTGGACTCTCGGTGCAGGCGTTTCTTACAGCTACAGCCGTTTCAAACTCGATGATACAGGTTTTGCACCAAATGGTGCAGGCGAAACAACTTCAGTTCCTCTGACGTTTAGAGCAACATACCACGCTTCGCCATCGTTTGACCTTACTTTTTTTGGTGGCATTGTGTACGCTGGCTCGCTTGAAGTAGTAAACAGCGCAGAAGTAGAAGTGCTATCAGAAGACTATGACCCAGCCGGGGCTGTTGGCGTCTTCGGTCGTATTCGTTTTTGAGGGCGGCTGTTTAATTCGGAGTGTGTAGGGAAACGCTTCACTTCATCCCACTGTGAAAGATCCACAACAATAGGCGAAGAACTTCTCCGCCATGGCAGTACTGGTAGTGGCCCGGTTTCCCACTGACTCGATTCGCCATGTTTTCTGTGCACTGAAAACGCAATAGTATCATCAACAATCCAGTCTTCAGGAATGGTAATAGTTGCAGTCCACGGCGTTCCGCGAGGAATGTCGTCATCTGGGTGTGCTCGTAAGACAGCCCGTTTGTTTGTTGGCGTTCGAAATGAAATTCCTTCTCCACCTAGGATGCTTTGTGTTGGGCCGCTGTTTCCATTGCACTCTACAAAGAATTCCCATTGACCAAGAACTTTACGAAGTTGCACGTTCGTAGTCGTTTTATTCGGTGTTTTATTCGGTGTTTGCGATTTGATTGATTCTAAGTTCCACTGGGGAAAGAGTGGCTGTAGTTGCACTGCAGGCGGGAGCGCAACAACCACCGAAGGAACGACCGGAACGCCGAACGCATGATTCCCTATTTGAATATCAAGCCATTGAACTTCGGACCCAAGTGTTGTCGGTCCAAAAATAGATACATCAAATGTATGCACGCGCTGAAGGGTAATACGCGTAGTTTCATTTGGTTGAAGATCAACAAGCAGCGGAACGTCATTGCCTTCTCGCCACTTGAGTGCAACGAGTTGTACTTCAAGAGTTGGGTTTGCAACCGCAACGATGACTTCTTCGCCGTACACCTGTTCGAGCCAAAACAAAAAAGGTTGTTGTTTAGAACACCAGTTAAGCGCACGCGCTGCAAGTTGTCTTGACGATGCGTTTTTGTCGAGCAAAATAGAAAGCAGTCGTTTAGCTGGAGCAGTTGCCCAGCAAGCAAACGTTGTACTTTTGTCCTCGCAAGTCATTGTTAACAAATCCCTGCACTCGGCGGCAACGCCACGACTGCTTTTTGCGAGCCGGTCGAATCCAATTCGCCACAGTTGCGTACCGTGGATTGATGCAAGATTCATGACTTCGTTGAGTGGTACATTTGTAGTTGGGAGGACGCCTTCTTTTGAAGCAAGGAGTGAACGTCTCCAATGTTCAAGTGGATACCAATGCACATTTGCATGGCTGCTAGTGCTTGAATATGTTTTAGTGGTGTCGACGGGTTCTAGATTTACATTTGGAAATATTTCTGGCAGGTCAAACCAGATTGGATCAATTGTATCTCCGCCAAAAGATATGGTTCCTTCGCTTTTACTGGGCATTTGCGCAAGGAGTACTGGGCCGGTTTCGTTATCTTTTGGGTGTATAGTGGCAGTGTTGTACTCTTTTCGAACTGGGCTAATTTGTAACGAAATTGAATCCCAACCCGATGTATGCGGAAGGCGTTCAATCCAGCCAATGTACCCAGTTACAATCTGCCCGTCTTCTAATGTCACCTCAATTGTTTCTGGCCAATTGTTTCCCAATGTTTCCGCAATAAGCGGAACCATTAGTACGCCACCGCGGGGAACTATCGGTGTTGCATTTTTTGCTGAGATCGATTCGATCGGCACTGCGAATGAAACTTGCGTGCAGGCAAGCCACAAGAGTATGCATATTTTTTTCATGTAGTTGTTGGCGCGTTGTTGCGAGATTGTCGAATGATGGCAATTGTTTCTGCAACAGCGAGTTCAAGATTGTCATTGGTGACAAAGTATTGGTATGCACCGGTCTCTTGCGAAAGTTTAATTTCTTGTTTGGCTTCTCTGTATCTGCGTTGAATAGAATCGGTATCTTCTCTTCCACGCGCCTCTAATCTTCGTAATAATTCGTCTTCGTTTGGCGGCAGAATAAAGATGCGAAGAGAGTCAGGCATGTTGTCACGTATTTGAGTGCCGCCTTGCACATCAATATCAAGGAGCATTATTTTTCCATCGCCTAGTACTGTAAGGACAGGCTTTCGCAGGGTTCCATATCGATGGCAACCAAACACTTCTGCGTGTTCTAAAAACTCATTATTTGCAACTTTTTCCTCAAACGCTTCTGGGGAGATGAAAAAATAATCTTTTCCATCAGTTTCTTTTTTGCTTTTTGGTCGAGTTGTTGCCGAGACGCTAAAAACGGCGTTGAATTGTTCTTGAACGCGGTGCACGATGGTTGTTTTCCCAACCCCCGAGGGGCCTGAAATTACTACTAGCAATCCTTGTTCTTGCTCAACCATCCCACAATTATACCAATTGGGGTCAGACACCTTTGGGGTCAGACACCTTTGGGGTCAGAC
>CAZURP010000103.1:0-3096 GCA_964623715.1 uncultured Isosphaeraceae bacterium
ATGTTGCAAGCGATACTTTTCCCGCGTTTTGATCACTGCATAATGCAGTACGCTCTTCCTTCGACAGCCCGATGCGCAACACACCCTCGATAACCGCTACCCAAGCAGGTGTTGCGCCGTTGGTTTCAACGGCATTAGTCATAGCATCGGCAAGCGCATTGTTTATTGGTTGGTCGCCAATGATAGTCGCAGGCAATGGACCAAACGAATTGTTCCAAGGCGTGCGCGGAAGGCCAAAAGTGAGCACAGCAGTTTCAAGTGCAACGATAGGGGAGCCGGAAGCAAGTGCTTCCTCGACATCTTTTGAAACGACGGCGGTCATCTTCTTCGAGTGCGCACTCGTCCACCCATGCGCTTGCTTGGCAAACCCTTGGGGACAATGCCTCCTGGAAAACTGCTTTTGTCTTTGCCTTCTTGTTCACTTGGCACATCAACTTTTGTTCGGCTTTTGCCTTCGCGTGATGCTTCGATGCGTTGTTCTTCAACTTGTCTTCGTTCTCGAACGACTCTTGGTTCAGGACCTGGCTTGAAGTCAGAGTACTCTTTAATTGGAATTTCGACATTCGTGAGTGCTTCAATTTGTGTGAGAAGGGGACCTTGATCAGGCGTGACAAACATCCACGCAATTCCAGTTCGCCCCGCTCGTGCGGTTCGACCGATACGGTGGACATAAATTTCTGGGTCCTCTGGCACGTCGTAATTGATAACGTGGGTGATATTTTCAACATCAATACCGCGAGAGGCGAGGTCGGATGCAATGAGTACACTCAATTTACCGTCACGAAGGTCTTGCATAACGCTGTTTCGTTTGCTCTGTTGCAAATCGCCATGAATCGCTGCCGATTCAATGTTTTTCTTTTGCAACATACGATTGAGTTTGTCGACAGTAGCTTTTGTTTTGCAAAAGATAAGCGTCATCGCTGCTTCTTCGTGCGTCAACAGGTGATGGAGTAATCGTTGTTTGTCCCACGGTTCAACCGATAAATATTCTTGGCTTACCTGCGCAACAGTCAAACTGCCTGACGACGATGTAACGTCGAGTTGCTGCGGGTCGTTCATATATTTCTTTGAAAGTCGACGAATCTCGTCAGAGATAGTTGCGGACACAAATAAAGTTTGATGTTTTTGTCGAAGACCCCCTAGAATTTTTCGGATGTCTTCACGGAAGCCGATATCGAGCATTCGGTCGACTTCGTCGAGAATAGCAATCTTGATTCGGTCGTATGGCAGGTGTCCGCGTTGGTGCAAGTCCATAACACGACCGGGTGTTCCAACAATGATTTGTGGCCGTTTTTCTAACTTTGTAATTTGCGTGTTGATTTTTTGCCCACCATAAATCGGCACTGCTTTTAGGTTTGTAAATTGTCCGAGTTCTTCAAGTTCGTTTGCAACTTGAATGGCAAGTTCGCGAGTTGGAACTAGGATGAGCGCGCCGTATGCATCGCCTTCTTCGAGGACATTCAGCGCCGGCAAACCGAATGCTGCGGTTTTTCCTGAACCAGTTCTGGATTGCCCAAGCACATCCGCACCAGTTAGTGCAAGTGGGATTAATTTTGCTTGGATGATTGTTGGATGAATGAAGCCGATTTTTTCTACGGCTTTCTGGATGTTCTCGTTGAGACCGATGTCATTAAAGGTCTGCTTTGTGTCGAATATTTCAAGGTCAATTTTTGGTGTAGTCATTGGTGTGGTATCGTTTTGGTGCTAAAATCGTCTTGCTGACGATAGTAACCAAGGATGGTTATTGTTTATGGATTTAGAATCGTTTGGTGGAAAGTAAGGTACTCGCACGGATGCAACCAGTTCGAACAATACAACACAGCACTGTTCAGGTTGACCTTGGTGCAATTAGACATAATTGTACAGTGATTCGCAATCATATTGGTGATTGCAAGCTATGCGCTGTGGTAAAAGCGGATGGATATGGGTTAGGTGTGTCCAGAGTCGCAACGCAATTGAGTCAGTTTGCATCCATGCTCGCGGTCTATAGTCCCGACGAAGCGATGGAATTATTGTCGTCTGGCAATACCACGCCTCTGCTGGTACTTGCCCCTGTGTATTCTGTTGACCGTTCTCATCTACTGTTCCAAGGTGTATCGTCAGGCCAGTTACATCTTGTATTGCACGGAGAGGAGCACCTCAAGGCCCTATTGGCGATAGCGGACGCAGGACGTTGCCCGCTCAACGTACATATCAAAGTCGATACAGGGTTGCATCGAGGAGGGTGCAAAAGTTCCAGCGCCGCATCTCTCATCGAGAGAGTGATTCGGGAAAAACGATTACGCTTAACGGGGATTTTTACGCACTTTATATCCGCAGTGACAGATGAGTCATTGACTCGTCAGCAACACAATCGTTTGGAAAATGTACTTCAAGAACTTTCGTCGCCACTTCCGCAAGGGTGTGTTGTGCACGAAGCGAATACTGCTTCCATGGTGCAATGGGATTGGACACATAGGGATATGGTTCGGGTTGGTCTTGCGTGGACAGGGACAGTTCCAAAGGAAGTTGCTTCGCTAGAGGGCTTTGAACCAGTTGTCTCTTGGCGAACCCGCCTTGCGCATGTCAAAAATGTTTCAGCTGGTGAGCGCGTTGGATACTCTGGGAAGTGGATGGCAAGAAGGCAGTCAAGAATCGGGATTGTTCCCGTTGGATATGCAGCAGGGTACCCAATTGGTGTCGGCGCAGAAGGCGAAAATGATGGCGCTTTCGTGCGCGTGCTCGATGAAAAGTTTGGCACGGTACTCGGCGATGCGCCTGTGGTGGGCAGTGTATGCATGGATCAAATCGCAATAGACCTTACGGATGTTCCACAGCACGGTATTGGGTGCGGAGTGGAATTGATTACAACAGACCTTACAAGCAAAGCAACATTAGAACGAATCGCAAATGTTGCGGGCGTTGTTCCGCATGCAATCATCAGCCGCATTTCACCAAAGGTGCACCGTGCGTATGTTGAGCCAATGGTCGATATTGTTACACCTTCGCGCAATCGAAAACACGCGTAGTAAGAAGACAGCCACGTTAAAAAAACAATCCCGCGGGTCGTTTTTTTGTGCCATAAAAAAAACGGTTCCCGTCACAAGTGACGGGAAC
>CAZURP010000103.1:3106-4627 GCA_964623715.1 uncultured Isosphaeraceae bacterium
TTTTAAGAGAGAGAGGAGAGAGGTCTTGACGAATGTCGTCGAGCCCAAGAAACATACGATTTAGGTGGGTCGGCCCGTAGGCGGTCCCTTGTGTGATCTTTTGTTACTTGGGCTCGAGAACACACATCTGTCCACCCTATCTATCGGTTAGTCGGGGAGTGAAGTTCACACTTGATGAAAAAAAAGTGCATTACGCCCGATAACGATTCACCCGTGCTGTTTTATGACTTCACGCACTCTATGATGCGCATATGTTGCAAACGGAACAGCAAATTCTGCGACTCGGCGTTGTTAATTTTTTAAACGCGACCCCACTAATTGATGGAATTCCATCAATTAGTGGTATTGAACTTGTGCCAAAGGTGCCAAGTGACCTTGTTGGGTGCCTTGAGAATTGGGAAGTCGATGTTGCTCTTGCTTCATCTATTGATTATCAAAAGAGCAAATCAGAGTTATCAATTTTGCCTGTTGGGGTTTTGAGTAGTGAAGGCGAAACACTCACAGTTCGCCTTTGCAGCAAAATCCCATTTGATGAAATAAAAGAAGTGCACTGCGACACAGATAGCCACACATCCGTCGCACTGCTGCAAATTATATTACAAGATTCGTATGGCACCTCGCCTAAAATTACCTCTAGTGATATTCGAAATTTGCAAGAATCGAACGCATGGCCTGAAACCATACTTATGATTGGGGATAAAGTAGTTACAAGTGAAACAGAAAACGTCTATCCTCTGCAACTCGATTTGGGTGACGCATGGTTCACTCAAACAAAACTTCCTTTTGTGTTTGCGATGTGGTTTGGTGAAAGTTCACTCGATAACAAACTCGTGCACCGCGCTTCAATAGTACTTGACCGGCAACGGCGATACAACGCTTTCAGAATAGAAGAAGTGGTTTCAGAACACGCAAGCAAGAGAGGCTGGCATACAGATTTGGCATTTCGTTATCTGACGGAACATATCGAATATATATTTACAAACAAACACAAACAATCTCTTTCTCTTTTTTTTGATAAAGCATTTTCACTCGGGCTTATTGAGACAGTCAAGCCATTGCAATTTTATGAGGTGTAATGCGTGCCAATTGCTCCACGTTTTCATATCACCCATATTCTCGATTTAGCATTGCAGATAAAGCGGGCTCCAGAGAAAGTGCGCTTGCGCCAGATTCAACTCGCAGAGGAATTGTTGTGGGAAATTGAAGAAGACACGCTCTACCCTTTAGATTATCTTGTTTTTCGGATGACGAAGTATAGGAGTGACGCAATCGAACAGCCCATGCTTCTTGGAAGTGCATTGCGAGGAGACCTTGTCTCGTTAATCGCAGTCGTAAGTAGAACCATCAACATCCCTGCAACTGGCATGCTCAGCGTTGAAGGCGCGGCAAAATTTTTGCTTGTATCAACTCGTACAATTAGCCGGCTTCGCAAAGAGGGTCTTGTGCTTTATTGGGTGGTGGAAGAAAGTGGGCGCAAGCGGCTGGGCTGCACAGAACAGATGTTGAAATTGTTCCAAGAAC
>CAZURP010000103.1:4637-6356 GCA_964623715.1 uncultured Isosphaeraceae bacterium
AGAGGGGCATCGCCATTTTCTCGTTTATCAAAAATAGAACAAAAAACTCTAGTACAGTCCGCACTTGAGTACAAAGGTAGTGGCAGGTCGTTAAACTCAATTGCCAAAGAATTGGCATCAAATTCAGGTCGTGGGCATGAGACCATCCGTTCATTGTTGTTTTCAGCAGATGAAACAAAGCAAGCACTGAAAACTGCAAAGCCTCTATCTACGCATGATGCAAAAGTCATCGAGGGAGCTCGCCAACGGGGCGTTCCATGGCGATCCTTAGAAGACAGATTTCAACGATCCCCAGGCGCAATGAGAAAATCGGTCGCTCGTCTTCGAGCAAGGCGTCTTAAGCAGATGCGGATTACATTTGTTGATCTTGAAGTGTTTTTGCGGGAAGATGCAGAGGGCATTATCCTTGGAAGCCCAATTGTGAGAAATCTTATTCCTCCTGTGCTCACTATCAACCCAATGCGCTTTGGTTTTGACACAGACCTGCAGGTGACTTCTGATGAAATTGCGATGGTTTCTGCAATGCACCTGTTGAAACGGAGAGCAAAGTTAACAATTGCGCAACTTGGTTATGCTCCAAGCGAGTATGCTCTGGATCGTATAGAAACAGATTTGCGTTGGGTGTATTTACTACAGCAACATCTACTCTTGTTCGCAATCAAACCCTCGATAGCGGTTGCTGTGCAACATGTAGGCAGACCATTGAGTGAGTTGCAACCAAGTAAGGCGATTTCTCTTGTTCAACAAGTTATTGCGGTTGTTGGTGAGGCATGCGGTAGTCTTGATCCATCGAAAGGGCAGTCAACCATCAGTACGCCTGCCTCAATCGTTGATAGGGTTTTATCTTCTGAAGAGCCAACCCAAATGAGTGAGAGAGTGGCAACTCGGATGAAAACTCCTTCCCTTGAGTTGCCTTTTTATCAAATTGTTCCTTGGTCTTTTCTGTTTCCCAATAGAGAGCCAGTTGATGTAGACACGATGCATCTCGGGTGGGGTGGTTTCCCTAAAACGGCAATTGAGATAGCAGAAGAACTTGGGAAAAGCGTGAATTGGGTTAGTCGGAGATTGCAATAAAAAACGGCTTGAACAAAAGTCCAAGCCGTTTTTCGTTTGAATCGAATTCGATTTAACGTTTCGAGAACTGGAAACGTTTACGTGCACCAGGCTGTCCTGGTTTTTTACGTTCAACTTTCCTTGGGTCACGACTGAGGTAGCCGTTCGAGCGTAGCACACCGTCGAGTGACGGATCATACTTTGCAAGTGCTCTGCCAAGACCGAGGATAATCGCGCCACCTTGACCTGTGTAACCACCACCATTTGTGTTGACGAACACGTCGAGTGAACCCTTTGTGTTTGTTTTTTCAAGGACTTTCATGATGTCTTTGTGATCACGAAGTTCAGTGAAGTATTCAGCTAGGTCTTTCTTGTTTACGATGAAAGAGCCAGTACCAGGGCGGATGCGAACGCGAGCAACGGCAGCTTTTCGCCGTCCGGTTCCCCACCACCAGTGACCATCTTGCGGTGCCGTTTTTGGTGCTGGTGCAGTTTTTGTTTCGGGAGTTGCCTCGGTGGTTTCTTTGGCAACTTCAGGTGCAACTTCAGTTGCAGTGTCGTTTGTTTCAGGTGTTGATTGGTCTTCTGTCATAGGTTGTTCGTAAGCTCTTGGAGCTCCTCTTGAGAACTAGTGAATGAAGTTGCGAACGTTTGCAACTTCGATGT
>CAZURP010000104.1:0-6343 GCA_964623715.1 uncultured Isosphaeraceae bacterium
TGGTCCCTTGTTCCCCTGGGCGTTGCTATGGGGGCGGCGCACTTGCTCTTTCATTTTTGCACGACATACCAAACAATTAATCCTGTCGTGCATCGCGCGTTGCACGACGTTGGAATCACGAATGCGCCAGAATCGATTTGGCAAATCGCATCGACACCATCGTGGCTCATTTCAGGTGAACTCTTTCTTCTTACGCTCGGCTTTCTAGGGTCGATTGCCGTTTGCCTTCGACTTGCAAACACGCTTCGTGCGAGTGTTCCGTGGTTCGTCGTTTGCGCCTTGCTCTTTCTTTCTGGTTGCTGGATTCTTCTCCAACCAATGCAAATGCGGGGAATGATCGGATGATGCAAAAAATACTCATCGTAGTATTCTGCGTTTCGTCCTGCTTTGCAGACAACGGACATCTTCTCACTTCGTACAAAACAGGCAAGTACAACGTCGCCATTTTCGTCGAGCCTTGGCCCGTTCGTGTCGGCGAGGTGCAACTTCACGCCCTCGTCACAACCCACGATGGTGCGCTTGTTACAGACGCTAGCGTGCTTCCATTTCGTGGCAACATTGAAACCCTGCACTTCAGCCAAGAAGGCGAGTGTGACTACAGCTACACCCTCAACGGAGTCACCCAACCACAACTACAGTTTGAAATACAACCAAAAGCAAATGTGCTCTTTTTGTATTGGGAAATCTGGTTATTCTTGCTTTTCGGGCTCATATTCATCATTTTGCGAGAAAAACTCGCCAAAAACCAAAGCCAGAGGTATCCTACTAGCTAAGGAACTCGTAATTATGGCAAAAGCAATCGCAGACCCAGAAGAAATCAGGCGCTTCGCGCACGACCTAAAGCGTTTTAACGACGATCTAATACACCAACTCCAAGTCATGCGTTCTCGCATGTCTTCTCTCTCGCAGAGTTGGCGCGACCAAGAACAGCGTAAGTTTGAAGAAGAATTTGACTTCACTGTCAAAGCGATGGACCGGTTTTCAAAATCTTCTGCAGAGCAAATCCCGTTTCTACTCCGCAAGGCGCAACGCATAGAAGAGTACCTTCAGCAACGATAACACATGGCTCAATCCGCAAATGTCCGTTCGCTTGAAGCACTCAAAGAGTTTCGCACCTCGCTTATTAACTATATTGATAAGGCAAAACGCGCTATATCGACTGCCGATGCGGAAGTCTCTCGCACACAAATTTGGTTGCAATCCACGCAACCACTGCACTGGAAACACGAAATTCGTCGGAGCGAAGAAAAACTCGCACAAGCAAAAAGCGAACTTTTTCGTGCAACTATTTCACAGCCAGATAACCCAAGAGGCCCAACCGACCAAATTCGCCTTGTCAAAAAAAGGCAAGCCGAGATAAAATATGCAGAAGAAAAGCTCGAACGCACAAAACGTGCTGCACGCAACCTCGAACACGAACTCAATGAATACCGAGGCACAATGTCTCCATTGAGCACTTCACTTGAGGGCGACCTGGGGAAAGCCGTTTCTATTCTCGAAAAAGCAATCAAGTCACTCGAAGCGTACATTTCGACAACCTCAACATCAGCCGAAGAAATGCTCGGGGACGCACCAAAGCTCGACTCCATCGCCCGAAAAGGTGAAGACACAAAGGAACCAACCGATGAGCATGCCAACGGCGACAGCCCAGCTGACTAAAGCGACTAAAGCGTTACTCTATAACTGGCAGGTCGCCAACGAGCATTGGAACGACCCCGTCAGCAAACGCCTTGAAGAAAAACACATCGAGCCACTGCTTCAAGCAGTCCGAAGTGCCGTTGGAGCGATGGATTCCATGGGTGAAATCATTGCCAAGGCGCAGAATGAATGTTCCTGACTGATACAATACTGAAGCAATCCTTCTATGACCGACTCATCCCTTCAAATCCAAAAAAAACAAATCTCAGCAATCCGTTCGCTCATTCGCGAGACGACGGCTAGCGAAACTCAACTTCAACACCGCTAAAAAATCGCTCGTTAAAATGCTCAAAAAAAACAAGCAAGCGACCTTGAGGAAACCCAAGAAAAGTACCAACAACTTCGGGAGCAAGCAGATCAAGATAAAGAAGCGACACTCACAAAGATTGATAATCGCAAAGAACTTGAGCCCGAGTTGCTCAAAGATCGACACGAACAACGAATCGTTGAGATAAACACGCAAGCAGAAGAGCTCACCGAAGACACCGAAACAAAATTCAACGAAGCAATTTGGCTTGCAGAATCCGTCTACGAAGCTGCAATCGCCGTCCCCCGCGAAAAGGCGCAAGAGCAGATGGAAGCCTTGGAGGATTGCAAGGACGCACTCGATACACTTATCGAAGAAGCGCCGAAAACACTTTCAAAATTGCGCCAGAACCAAAGCAGTGCTAATGCCGATTGCAATAATGACGCTAATGAATCAATGGCGAGTTATGTCCAAGGCGCGACTGAAGCGTTAGACAAAATACAGAACGACCCAAAAGCGATGTGGTGTTCAGGGTACCGACCAATTCTCATCGTACTGATCGCAACTTCCGCAGGAACAGGCGTCGGCGGTGCGACAACAAATTGGGAGTTAACGTTCCCCTTGTTCGCGTATGCTCTTGGCGCAATGGGGCTTGCGTTCTTTGTTATCGCCGTCACTTTTGCCTCTGGGAAAAACTCTGTAAAGAAGAAGTACAAGAAATTCACTTCGTGCATTGCTCTTGCAAAAATTGCTTACGATGAAACAATTGCATCGATTGACACCAAACGTCGCGCAACCGAAAAAGGCATCACAATGACGCGCGATATTGAACTCAAAAAAGCAGAAGACAAATACAAACCACGGCTCGACAACGTCGACCGCCTTCTTAAAAAAGACATCAAAAAAGAAAAAATTCGTTTTGAGACCGTCGCTTCCACGCTAGCAAGTAAAGTTGCCGAAGATTTCAAGAGTGCTACTTCCAAGCACGAAGAACAGATGCAGAAATATGTCGAAGACGAACAAGCCACCATCGACTCAATCCATACGACGTATGCAGAGTCCATCACGGAAATCGATAACGACGAATGCGATACTATGGAATCCCTCGAGGGGCGTTGGAATAAAGAATTCACTTCGTATCACGAGTCTATCGACTCGCAAAACAGCGAAATCACTGCCCTCCATCCTTCTTGGGACCAAAGCTGGAGTACGTGGAAAACCCCCATAAGCACAATCACAAACGTCCCCGTAGGCTCGTTTGCCGTAGACCTTACAGCGATTGCTGGCGAGTTGCCCAAAAGCAAGACCCTTCAGTTATTCAAAGAGAAAACAAACTCGCTCCCACTCTGCGCAACTCTTCCGAGCAACACTTCCATTCTCGTTTCCTCCTCAGGGAAACAACGCACTGCGTCAGTTGCACTCTTGCAAAACGCGATGCTGCGAATGCTGACTTCAGTCCCACCGGGAAAAGCAAAGTTTACGCTGATTGACCCTGTTGGTTTGGGGCAAAGTTTTGCGAACGTCTTGCATCTTGCTGACTACGAAGAATCGCAATTGCTCGATCGAGCGTGGACAGAACCACGCCATATCGAAACACAACTTGCACGGCTTACCGAGCACATGGAAACAGTGATTCAAAAATACTTGCGAAACGAATTCGAATCGATCGACGCGTACAACGAACAAGCCGGCGAAATTGCAGAGCCCTACCGCTTTCTCGTCGTTGCTGACTTGCCAAACAATTTTTCTGAAACAGCATGCAAACGGTTAACTTCAATCATTACAAGCGGCGCACGGTGCGGTGTCCACGTACTTATTCACCGTGATGCATCCCTGCCACTACCAGCGGGAATCGATGAAGACACTCTTTTGCGCATACCTCTTCGCATCGTCGAAGAAAATGGCACGTTCTGCATTGACGAAGACGAATTGAGGGACTTACCGCTCACACTAGAAGAACCACCCTGCGAAGAGACCGCCACGCTTGTTGTGAAACAAGTCGGTGAAACCGCGGACAGCACACACCGAGTTGAAGTACCGTTCAGTGTCATTGGACCAAGCGAAGGCGAAATTTGGTCGCGATCAACGACCGACAAAATTGCAATTCCGCTTGGCCGCTCGGGCGCAACGAAATTACAAAACTTAACCCTTGGCAGAGGAACTGCTCAGCACGCGCTCATCGCAGGCAAAACTGGCTCAGGTAAGTCCACCCTGCTCCACGTGCTCATTACAAACCTTGCACTGTGGTACAGCCCTGACGAAGTCGAGTTTTATCTTGTCGACTTTAAAAAAGGTGTTGAATTCAAAACGTACGCAACACACAAATTGCCTCACGCTCGTGTTGTTGCCGTCGAGAGCGATCGAGAGTTTGGCATTAGTGTCTTGCAACGGATCGATGTCGAACTCAAACGCCGCGGCGAATTGTTTCGCGACCTTGGCGTGCAAGACATCGCGGGATTCCGGGAAAAATCAGAGGAGAGGATGCCCCGCATTTTGCTCATCATCGATGAATTCCAAGAGTTCTTCGTCGACGACGACCACGTTTCTCAAGAAGCAAACTTGTTGCTCGACCGGCTCGTTCGCCAAGGCCGTGCCTTTGGCATACATGCAATTATGGGGTCGCAAACGTTAGATGGTGCGTACACATTAAGCCGTTCGACAATGGGACAAATGGCCGTCCGCGTTGCATTGCAGTGTTCCGAACAAGACAGTTACATCATTCTCAACGAAGACAACGCCGCCGCTCGTCTGCTGTCTAGACCAGGCGAAGCTATTTACAACGATGCCGCCGGAAACGTCGAGGGCAACTCCCCCTTCCAAGTTGTCTGGCTCAACGACAAAGAACGCGAAGTGTTCTTGAAGGATTTAACTGTACGAGACGAAGCGTCACCAGATTACCTTCCACGCGATATGGTCGTCTACGAAGGTAACCAACCACTCTTCCTTGAAGATAACCCAGCGTTCAGTTCCGCAGACGCATCAACAAAACCACTTTCTGCAAAAGCGTGGCTCGGTGGTGCGATGGCAATTAAAGAAGACACCTCTGCAACGTTCCGCACTGCATCTGCAAGCAACTTACTCATCGTCGGTCAGCAAGACGAAACGACAGCAAACATGATGGCAAGTGCGCTTCGATCACTTGACAAACAATATGCCAAAGGCGACGCGCAGTTTACGTTGCTCGACGGTACGCCATCGGACATCGCACACTCGCAGTTGCTCGGTGACATCGCAAGCGAAATGACAAACACACCAACGACCGTTGGCGTTCGGGAAGTCGAAGGTGCAATGCAAAAGCTCAACGAAGAACTTCGAAAACGACTTGAGAGTGGTGTGGGTGATTCCCCTACTGTCTATCTTGTGATTAACGCGATGCACCGTTTCCGTGATCTGCGCAGGAACGAAGACGACTACGGGTTCTCAATGGGCGATGAGGAAAAGAAAAAGACTCCAGCGCAAGTACTTGCCGAGTTACTCAAGGAAGGCCCAACCCTTGGCATGCATGTAATTGTGGCGACTGACACGCTCTCCAACTTGAACCGAGCGTTCGATCGACAAGCGTTGCGAGAGTTTGACATGCGGGTGTTGTTGCAGATGGGTGCGAACGATTCCACGAACCTGATTGATATGCCGACCGCTTCCAAACTTGGCATGCACCGTGCTTTGCTGTTCAGCGAAGAAACCGGTACCATCGAACCGTTTCGTCCGTACGCACAACCTTGAACATAAAGTAAATCTAAAGCGCACGCACAAGTAACACAGCGCTTACTTCTATATACTTACATGAATGAAATTAACACGTGTATTCGCACTTGCAATAACAACACTACTGATTGTTGTGCCCAAGGCGACAAGCCAAGAACCAAGTAGTGACAGTAGTGACACGAGTGACACATTGCGCGTGCTCGTATGGAACGTCCTACACGGCGCCAATGATGTTACCGAGGGCGCAGAAAAAGCACTGCGCGTTATCCAAAATGCCAAACCTGACATTGTTTTGTTGCAAGAAAGTTACGACATCAATGGCGACCGGCCAAAACTCGGCGCTTGGCTTGCGAGCGAATTAGGCTGGAACCAATACCAAGGCGAAAGCACGCCCTTGTGTATTCTTACGCCCATTGAGATAGAAACAACTTTTTTTCATCATGCAAAGCACGGTGTTGGCGCGAAACTGAAAGATCTGCGTGGAAGGGAATTCATTGCGTGGTCCACATGGATTGATTACAGATCGTACATAACGTATGCGCTACGCAAGAACCCAAATATAAGCGACAAGGAGTTACTCAGCCTTGAACACACCATATCAAACCGGATGAAACAAACAACAGCAATACTCGAACACCTGCAAAGTGCCGGACATTTGCAAGCAGACATCCCATTGCTTGTTGGTGGAGATTG
>CAZURP010000105.1:0-6258 GCA_964623715.1 uncultured Isosphaeraceae bacterium
CCGCGCCCGAAGCTGAGATAAAAGATGCGTAGAGGTGCGTATCGTCTTCAAGTGTGGTCATTGGCAACGTCGCGAGCCATGTTGCACTGCATGTGCACACATTGGCGAGCTCTTCCTCACAGAAATCATTTGGAGGGTCTTCACATTGGCAACAACCGGTCCATGCACAACATTGTGCGGTAACTGAAACACCGTAGGTTGCAGCAGTCAATTCAATCCATGTACCAACTTCCGAAATGGATTCCCCACTTAAATTTTGTTGTTCCATTGCGCCATCGAAGTAGAGATTTAGATACCGCCCTCCATCCTCAATAATTTCATATTGAACGGCAACAGCAGTTGGCGCATCGTACACAACATTTAAGTTTGAGCCGACGTACGCAGTGACAACTTGAGGTTGTCGGGATCTTCCTTGTGCGCTACCAAAGGCTGCGAAGCAAGTAATTTGATCGTCTTCTTGAATAACACGTTGGCACCCCTTGCCGCCCTCGACCGCGTACGAAATGGCGGTACTTGCGCATAACGCATCCCATGGATTCGTTGCACACCATGGAACGGAGTCCATAATATTGGTACAGCAACTTTGGTCTTGAAATGTTGTGTCAGGACCATCAGGTGCATTTGTTACAACAATATAATTGCCATTGAGAACTGTTTCTGGAGTATCTAAACAACCAGGTGTATTATCAGCTAAACCGAGCGCTCGGTTGTCCTGCGCGCATTTTGTTTGATCAATGTAACAGTCCCCAGCAAAGTACGTTGTGTATTCGCCAAACTCTCCGCAGTCCGCTGGATAGGGATTTGGACCTTGGTTTTCTGGACAGTCCGTGAAAATTTCACAAATGGTTTCGCCTTCGTCGGGTTCTTCTGCAGGCATATAAATGCCGTTCACTTCAAGGCAGTCGTCACCGGAAATATCAACGCAACCAGGACCCTGGCCAGCGGCAGCTTCATAGAGGCAACAAACAGCGACGAGTTGGTCTGGGCCTGGGTCTTCGCAGTTTACATCGCCACACGCAATATCAGCGCCTTGGTAAATACCGCCCGCGTTGTTGCAGTCGGTTTGTGTTTGGTTTTCGACGCAGGAATTATCTCCCATACAACAAGCGCCAATCTGCACTGGCACGTCGTTGCACGTTACTGTGATAAGGTTTGATCGCTCATCCGCGGCGATGGAAATGATGACGTTTATCTGTTCGGCGGTGTATTCAGTCCTGCAGCCTGAAAAGTACGACATCATATTGTTCATGAGCGGTGCGTACGGATCACCTGATCCACAAGCGTCTAACATTGCGCCTGTGTACAAGCAGGTGACGGGGTCATACTCTGGGCCAGTTATTGCAGAGGGGTCCGCGGGTGTGTCGCAAATTACGTCGCCAGCGATCGCGCAATTTGAGCCATCGACACACTCGTCTCCTAAATCATTGTCAAAGGTATGCAGGAGGTTAAAGTAATGTCCCATTTCATGGGTAAAGGTTCCAAGGTCAGTTTCAATTGAATCGTTCGTCACGGAGAAACAAGTGTTTGGTGGAAAACATGCAAACCCACCAACGCCTGGTGATAGTGCAGGTGCGCAGTAGACATTGATAGTGTTATCCACAAATCCTTGCGTGATTTGTGCGCCATTAGCAGCTTGTGCAACGAGTGCGTCGCTGTCGTGGTAGACGAAATTCCCTTTGATGCACCACGTTAGTCCGGTGGCAGCCGCTGTGACGTTATGTGTGTTTAACACATCGATGAACGCTTGTTCGTTGACTCCATCTGTGCCATCGGAGTTCCGAACGATGTGCACGGTCATATTGACAATGGAACCACCCCGCAAAGCATTGTTGTTTTCACCGCTACGGTATGACTCCCACGTTCCGTCGTCGAGCATGCGTCGCATGCGTTCTTTGTCATCTGGAGAGAGATACGTGTCGCACCATTGTGCGTCGACATTTCGTGTGTAGTCTGCTGTAGAGTTAGATTGAGTAGGTTTTTTGTCGGGGCAAATGGAGTTCGTGCCTAAGAAAGTTCCGCCTACATCAATGCAGTCGTATTTTTCTAGACCCGATTCGCAATCGTTTTTCCCAAACCAACATGCACCAAAAACAGGCGCGAGGCTTTGCGCTTTTTCTTGGGTATTTTGAGTTTTTGAATCTTCTCGGTTTGTGAAAGGCGCTTCTGGTTCGGCGGCTGGATCGGTCGGTCGAATCAGCAGCGGCTTGTACATAACCCATTCAACTTCTTCCATGATATAGAAAAGTTCTGCAGCAACATCGACGGAAGTTTGGTCGCCGTCAATCCAGTACGTGCCGGAAAGGTCAGGTTGTTGTTTTCCACTTTGCAATTCAGCGCGTCGGATTAATGCATCAATGGATGCTTGTGAGTCAGTGTGGACTGGGGTAAGTGTTACACCCAAAGCATCGACGAGATCAGCAATTGCGGAACTCGTTCGCCCAGTTTTGGAGTACAGTTGGTTGTGAACGTCGAGTCGAATTTGCAGTTCGTCAGCAAACTTCACTTTAACGCGACTGTTTGCCATCTTTACAGGAATCGATTTTTTGACTTTTCTTCGAGGAGTTAACTCAAACGGTGTTACTTTCGCGGGGGTGTATCCTTCAAGGAGTGCGTTAGCATCCGAGAGGAGTCGCATTGCTTCTGGAGTAAGTTTCGTTGCCTTGCTTGGCGCAAGGCGTGGACCGAGATCGCGCTCTCGAGCATTCACGTCCACTGTCAAACAGCAGGTGAAAAGAAAAACGGCAAGGGCGGTGTAACGGGTCAGAATACTTTGTTGCATCTTTGCAAACTCCTCTGGTGTCCGATGGACAAACTCTCAGTAAACCTCAAAAAATGAGGGTGAAATACATGGGAAACTGCACGTAAAAAGTGCAGCATTATACCCATGCATATTCTACGTCTCTAGGCGATAAGTTGCATTAAAAAAGTGAATTAAAAGCAAAAAAAGCCCCCTCTACGATTGTAGAAGGGGGCTTTGGGGTTGAAATGGGGTGAGCGTGTTTATCCCGCTTCCACAGGCGCAGAAGTGGATGGAACTTGCACGGTTGGGCCTCCAGATTGGGCACCGAGGGCTTCTGCTCGTTCTGTTGCCTTTTCGATCATGCTCTCGTCGTCATCTTCTTCAGAAGGAAGTGGTTCAACGAGATACTTCACGCGCATTGACTGATAAGGGTCGAAGCCGGTTCCCGCAGGGACCAAGTGACCCAAGAGTACATTTTCTTTGAGACCCTTGAGTTCATCGGAAGCGCCTCTAAGTGCTGCTTCTGTAAGAACTTTCGTGGTTTCTTGGAAGGAGGCGCCTGAAAGGAACGATTCAGATTGAAGCGCTGCTTTTGTGATACCAAGAAGAAGTGGTTTTCCTGTTGCCTTCTTCGGGCGGCTTGTTTTTGCAGGTGTTTTGCCTTCTGCCTCAGCGATTGCATTGGCTTCTTTGATCTCTTCCTTGGGGACAAGGTCGCCAACAGCAAAATCAGTGTCGCCAGCGTCTTTGATGAGCAAACAGCCATCGAGCGCCTTGTTGCAAGTACGGAACTTGTATCGTTCGACAAAGTCCATTGGTAACAAATCGGTGTCACCGGCTTTTTGCACTTGGATTTTACTGAGCATTCGGGAGAGTATGACTTCGATGTGCTTGTCTGAAACTGGCACACCTTGCGCTCGGTACACATTTTGTACTTCAGAAATCATGTAGTTGTATAACGCTTCTTCACCATTAATGTCGAGAATGTTGTTCGGGTCGCGAGGGCCTTCTGTAAGTTGGGCGCCTGCAATGATTTTGTCACCAGTGTGGACGAGCAAGTGTTTTCCTTGCGGAACGAGATGTTCAACAGGATCAGCACCGTCTGGAACAACATGAATAATCATCTTGCCACGTTTACGTTCAGCTTTCAATTCAACACGGCCGGAGACTTGCGAAAGAATCGCAGGTTCTTTTGGAACTCGTGCTTCAAAGATTTCAGTCACTCGTGGGAGACCACCAACGATATCGGCAGTACCCTTGACTTCGCGGGGGCGCCGTGCAAGCATTTGACCAGTGACAACTTGGTCACCATTCTTCACTTCCAAACGAGCTTTCGCTGGAAGGTGATGGAAGTCAAGCGTTTGGTCGCCTTCTTGTAGAAGAATCTGCGGATGCAAGTCACCAGTGTGCTCGGTGATGATTAACTCAGTGACGCCCTTGGTTTCTTCTTCGCGGAGCGTGGTACCGAGTTCAACATCCTTGAACACAACAGTACCATTCTTTTCAGCCAAAATTGGCATAACGTGTTGATCCCACTCAACAAGAATCTTGCCTTTTTTGACTTTACTACCTGACTCGAGAAGAAGCGTTGCACCGTAAGGGACACGGAAAGCTTTATCGAGTTCACGACCTTTGTCGTCCACGATGACGAGTTCACCGGTTTGTTTCAGCGCGATGAGCTCACCCTTTTTTGCGCCTGGCATTGGCACTTCATTACAATCCCGAAGCACGAGAGTACCCGAGCTTGGTGCTTTGTAATTTGTGTCAACGAAGTCACGCGATGCTACGCCACCTGTGTGGAAAGTACGCATTGTGAGTTGTGTGCCTGGCTCGCCGATGGATTGCGCGGCAATTGTGCCAACTGCCATGCCTTCTTCAACGAGGCTACTCGTTGATAAGTCATGTCCGTAGCAAAGTGCGCAACACCCTGAGGCAGATTCACAGGTTAACGGCGAACGAACTTGGACAGCATCAATATTTAACCGATCAAGTTCAGCAGCGATTTCTTTGTCGATGACTTGTTTGTTTTCTACAATGATTTTATCAGTCATTGGATTGATGATTGTTTGCATGCTTGTGCGACCTGTAATGAGTTCGCTCAATTTAATATGAATTTCATCGTTCTTATAGATGGCGCGCTTTGTGATGCCACGCTTTGTTGCACAATCAAAATCGTTGATAACAACTGGTTGCGATACGTCGTAGAGTTTACGAGTGAGGTAACCAGAGTCAGCAGTCTTTAGCGCAGTATCAGCGAGCCCCTTACGAGCACCGTGTGTGGACGAGAAGTACTCAAGCACATTTAGGCCTTGTCGGAAGTTCGCTTTAATCGGTGTTTCGATAATTTCACCCGAAGGTTTTGTCATCAAACCACGCATGCCTGCAAGCTGTTGCATCTGGCTCGTGTTGCCACGAGCGCCCGATTCAGACATGAGGAAGACAGGGTTAAGATAGCGAAAGCCTTCTTTTGAACCAATCTCAACTTCACTGTTGTCGCTAGCGTTCCGGCGGTCGTATTTAAGCGTGTCAAGTAGCTTCGTCGTGAGTTCCTCGCGGCAGTGAGACCAACGGTCAAGCAACTGGTTGTGCCGTTCTTGGTTTGTGATTGCACCAGCTACAGCTGACGCTTCAACTTTATCAACAATAATTTGTGTATCGTCAATAAGTTTTTGCTTTTCAGCGGGGATACGCATGTCGGTAATCGCAATGGAAAGACCAGACCAAGTTGCCGCTTTGAAACCAATTTCTTTCATGTCGTCTAGAAGGGCGAGTGTGTCAGGACGCCCCTTGATTTTGAACGTGTCATCGATAACTCGACTGCCACCCTTTTTCGTGAGCGTGCAGTTATAGAAAGGCATGCCTTGTGCAAGGATTTCACTGAATAACACTCGTCCGACAGTTGTGACAACGCGGGAGTTTTCTGGCATCGCTTCGATTCCGCCCTTTTCATCGTTTACGATGTCAGGATAGCGTGGAAGTCGAACTTGGATTTTTTCTTGTAATTTGATCCGGCCGAAGTCGTAAGCGAGCATTGCCTCGTGTGCATTTCGGAACTTCATAAGTTCCTCGTCTTTGCGTTCGTCGTTTGGATCGAGGTACGTAAGGAAGTAGACGCCCATGACGATATCTTGACTTGGCGAAACAAGTGGGTTGCCGTTTGCTGGAGAGAAAATGTTGTGCGTCGAGAGCATGAGAATATGCGCCTCGGTTTGCGCTTCCACAGAAAGCGGAAGGTGGACAGCCATTTGGTCGCCATCAAAGTCTGCGTTGTACCCTGTGCAGACGAGGGGGTGCAAAGTAATCGCTTTGCCTTCAACGAGCACTGGCTCAAATGCTTGGATACCCATACGGTGAAGGGTCGGCGCACGGTTGAGCAAGACTGGATGTTGGTGAATGACTTCTTCGAGGATGTCCCAGACTTCTTCGTCGCGACGTTCAAGGATTCGCTTGGCAGATTTAATCGTGTCAGCAAGGCCCTGTTCTTTCAATCGACGAATAATAAATGGTTGGTACAACTC
>CAZURP010000106.1:0-6209 GCA_964623715.1 uncultured Isosphaeraceae bacterium
ACCAGTTGTATTCTTCTGTTCCGGCGTGGCTTTGATTTTTTTCGCGAAGTTCAACTGCAGCACGAGCAGCGCTTGCGCTTCGGTGGTGTCCATCTGCAACATAGGCAAGGTTGATTGATTTAAATGCTTGCAACAAAGCATCTTCGTTTTCAACTCTCCAGCCAGTGTGCGTCACGTTGTCCTCTGCTTTGAAGTGGAACATGGGTCGTTTGTTCAATTCTTCTTCGATGATTACATTAATTGCGTCGTCGCCACGGTACGTTAAAAAGACGGGTCCGGAGTTTGCATTGAGTTCAAGAACATGTTTTGTTCGATCGTCTTCTTTGGTTTGTCGCGTTTTTTCGTGTTTTCGAATGAGGTTGTTGTTGTAATCGTCAACATGGCAACAAGCGACAAGGCCAACCTGGTGGTGGTCTCCCATGCACTGTCTATATAAGTAGAGCGAAGGTTTTTTATCCTTTACTAATGCACCTATTTCGCGGAGACGTTCGTAATTGTCTTTAGCTTTTACGTAGACTGAGTCGTCGTAGGGCGATACGCTCTCGCAAAAATCGATTTCAGACCGTACAACGTGTATGAAACTATCTTCGTTGTTGTCACCAATGGTTTTGGCTTCTAGGCGATTCACCACATCGTAAGGTACAGAAGCAACACGGGTCGCATCTGATGTTGTTGGATACACAGCGTGAAATGGTCGTATTTGTAGTGTTGGCATGTGGAAAGTGTAACGAGATTGAGAAAATAGGAAAGGTATTTGGGTTATGCCTGCTTCTCTTTTCCGCTGTTTATTTTTTACTCATATACGGTCATTGGTACCCCGATGATTGATAAGCAGCATCCGCTTAGTCGCCATCAGGAAGAGCATGGCGACATTGAAGCGAACTAGATGTTGCACTCCCGCGAGCTAGGATGGCAGCAGGAACCCGAGGTTCGAGATCGACGTGATCTCGTTCAAGTCACCCCACCCCATGCAATCTATGTCTGATTGCTAACTAAGGGAGCAAACGTATGAACACACTCACCCCAACAAACACAAACATGATTCGACGCGGATTTACGCTGATTGAAATCCTGATTGTCGTCGTTATTCTTGGTATTTTGGCCGCCGTCGTGGTGCCTCAGTTTACCAATGCCGCAGATGATGCGAACGATGCAGCAGTTCGGAGCCAGTTACAAACACTTCGAGGGCAAATTGAACTGTACAGGGCGCAACATTCGGCTGATCCAGACCTTACAGGTACCGGTTGGACCGACATGATCGAAGGCAATTACCTTATGAGCAGCCCAAGCAATCCGCTCACTTCTTCAGCAACAATTGCCGTCGCACCAGCAGTTGGCGTTGGCTGGGTTTGGCGCGATAAGAGCGCAACAAACACCACAAAAGGCCTTTATGGTGTCAACGCTGATGGTTCGGAATTTGCCGACTAATTTACTCCCTGCCACCTCGGGCAGTTACTAACCCCTAGCGGGGCAGATGATGGAGGTCATCTGCCCCGCTATTTTTTTTGATTTAATTTGGCTCTGAGACGCATTAACAGCGAGACGAATAAACTGTAGTCCGATAACAAAGAAGTGGAAATGGATTGAGCGAGAAAAGCAGGGTTGGGCTTGTGTTGGGGGGGAATTGGCCCGATGCAAATCAATGACCCATTTGCGGGGATAGAAGAATGATGAAGACGAATAATACAACCCAGCAACCGATGCACCGTAGAGGGTGGACGTTTATCGAGATGCTCGCGACGATTACAATTCTCGTGATTGCCTCGGTCATTCTCGTACCGACTGCGAGTTCTGGCGCTTCCGCATCTGGACAATCTGCAACGCGGCACGTTGTGACAGACATCCTTGCCGCACAAATGGACGCAGTCGCACAACAAGAATTTCGCCGTATCCATTTTTTCGCTGATGGGAGTGGATGGTGCGTCGAGGTACTTGCGAGCGGCCAACTCGGAACACCGTTTGATTCCGCAACAGCGCAATTCGCAGATGATGAAACAGAGTCACAAGGGCACAACCAAAAATCGTATGTCGACTTTACTCTAGATACGCGGTACAACAATATGTCGATTGTGTCTCCACTGTTTGATGCGGCGAACACAAGTGTCATATTTGATCAAACAGGTGGCATCATAGCTCCAGATGGTTCGCCCTCTACAGGTGGTAGTTTTGAACTGCAAAGCGGCGAGCATGCATGGCGAATAAATCTCGCACCACTAACAGGGAAAGTCACCGTTCTGAAAATTGAGGGTGCGGAATAATGTTCTCAAAACGAAAAAAAACAAAGGGGCAAGTTGGCATCGCGCTACACGATGGCGGTTTGACAATTGGACTATGTTCGTGGAAGAATGGAGAATACACAAATTCTCGAGTGCTTCGAGTAGAGAAAAACCCAAGAGAATTGACGGCTGAATGTTGGAGAACTATATTCACACAATCACCAAACATGGGATCAGATTGTGTCCTGTCACTTCCTCCATCAATAGCCCAACACCAAGTTCTAAGGTTGCCAAATATGTCACCAGCCGAATTAAAAGAAGCGGCTGCTTGGGAAATGGTCGACCGTTTGGGCGTTGAACGATCATCGCTGCAACTCGACGCGATTCCTGTAGGCGACGGTGGCGACGTACTTGCGATTGCAATTGATAAAAACACATTGGTTGGATTACTCGAACCGCTTTATTCAGCTGGATTTTGTCCAACTGCTATCGAGCCGCATTGTATCTCTGTGACAAGAACTTTCAGTATGCTCCATCGAAGACAAAGCGACTCAGCGAGCGTGAGGGCAGTATTTGATTTTGGTATGCATGATTCTGCATTTATGGTTATCACAGGGGACGCATTAGTTTTTTATAAACACCTGAAGCACAGTGGCAGAAATCTTATAGAGTCGATCTCTTCACAAACAAATGTGACAACATCACAAGCAAAGAGCATGCTTGAAAGCTTGAAGAGCAATGCGTGCGATGCAGAAATTAGCAAAGCCGTGCGCGATGCAACGAGAGCGGCCCACGAAGCGATAGCGACTGACGCTATGAAATGCATTCGCCATTATGGCGTGACAAACCGCGGGCCAGTTTCCACACAGTTAATAGTGTCTGGTAGCAGTGGATGGAATCCATTTTTGGCTCAGGCACTTGACGCAGTATGCAACCAAGACATTCTTAAAGTTGAAGATGTGCAACACATTCAAGCGTTGCCAGAATCAATCACATCGGTCAATGGCTGGCATGTCGCTCTTGGTGCAAGCCTAGCAGGTGTATCTTCTCATTGCCAACGTCGCGGGAGTGATTTCGTAACAAAGGAAGCAGCATGAATTTATTGCCAGAAAAATACGTTGAGCGAAGCAAAAACAAGGCACGAAGCGGAAGAGTCGCCATTGCAATTATTATTACACTTTGTGCGGTGGCTGCAGTTGCAACACATTCGCGCCTTTCGATGAACTCTGCGGTGGAGCATCTTGTGATTGCTCAGTCGCGCGCAAACAGCGCGCTCGAGCTAGAGGTCGATGCTTCCTCCCTTGAGAGCCAGAAAGCGAACATAGAATCTTTTATTGAACGATACAACAAAGAAAACATTGTATTTGCAATGGGCGACATTGTTGCGACGATTGCGAATTTGCTTCCGGGTGCAATCACGCTTGAAGATTTATCGCTTGATATTGTTGAAACCGAATCAGGCAGTGGTATTAGTGGTCGGCTTGCTGGGTTCGCTTCTTCGGACGAAATAATCGCCGAACTTGTGACATTACTTCAATCGCACGCCCCGTTTGGTTCTGTCAGTATGGACTTTAGTAAATCAAAAACAGTTCGAGGCAGGCGCGCGCGCGAGTTTCGCGTGAGTTTCTTGATCGATTTAGAGAACGATTGGGATGTTTCTCGAATGGTTGTTATTGGAGGTGAAAAATGACTGCAGCACGTGAACGATGGATGTTGTTTGGAGCATTTGTATTAACAGTACTTTTTGTTTGTTTTTTTATCATGCCAAATTATCAGAGTGCTGAATTAGCTTCTAAGAATGCTAAGGAACTTGAGGGCCGAATTGCACAACTCGAACTTCGCCAAATTGAAGTTGAGCAAATGCATTCCGAGTTGGCAAAAATGGAATTGCAAGTGCAGTCTTCTTGCAAACGAGTACCCGATTCTCCAGACACGGCAGAAATAGTGAGGGCTCTTTCGCTTGAAGTAGATGGCATGCGCGTTCTTGATCAAGGGTTTACCGCAGGAGCAACTTCAAAGACACAAGTGAATGGTGGTTTTGCAATACAACCGCTTGCAGTCTCGCTGCACGCTGATTTTGAATCAATTTTTTCAGTTATAGAGAATGTCGAATCAATGGATCGACTGGTTCGAGTTTCATCGCTTCGGATTACAACAAAGGACGGCGAGGAGAATGAAGATTCTCCAGTGCTTGAAGGATCGATTGGGTTGCATGCAATGTACGACAATGGAGAATACGCACGATGAACAAAAAAATGAACATGATTTGGCGACGACTCACGGCCGACAGTAGGCGTTTTGGATTGTTTTGCACGTTGTTGTTTGTTGGCTTGCTTCTCTGGGCAAGGATAATTGTGATTGCACGTCCACCACGGACAGCAATCGCTGACACTGTTGCGGAAACAACTGCGGTTATTCTGGCAACTTCCGATAAAGTTTCAACCAAAGTATTGCTTGAAACTATTCCAGAAAAGAATCCATTCTCGATTAGCAACTACGACTTCCCGGAGTATGCAACATCCGCCGATAATACAGCTGTTGATTATGCAAACAATACTATCAAAGCAGAAAAGGAACTCGTTGCGAGCTTGGAACTCGAGGCTGTCATGGGGGATATTGCGATGATCAACGGTCGAGTTGTCCAAAAGGGCGAGGTAGTGGTTATGCAGGAAATGCCTAATCCTCTGCGTCTTACGGATTTATCAACTCGTTCGGTCATCATTTCAGCTGGAAACAGACGATATGAACTGTCAATAGCGCCCCTTCGACACTAATGTTGACGGGTGCGCCTTTATGGAGACGCGCCCGTGAAACACATACTTTACATTACTCTTTGTTCCCTTTTGGTTCTCGCGCCTTTGTCGTTTTCGCAAGATACGACTGACGAGGTACTCATGGATGAATTCGGCACGGTTGATCTTGTTGTTAATGAGACGGAGGTGGTGCAGGTGCTTGAGATGCTCGCGATCCAGAGCCGCAAAAATATCATTGCCTCAAACAATGTTACTGGTGCTGTTTCAGCGAACCTGTATGACGTGACATTCAATGAAGCACTTGATGCAGTGCTTCGCGTGAACGGGTTTGGGTATATCGAAGAAGGTAATTTTGTGTACGTTTATACGCTCGAGGAACTAGACACAATTGAAAAAGCAAGGCGTACCACAGAAAGTAGAATTTATGAATTGCAATATTTGTCAGCTGGAGATGCAGATGAATTTGTAAAGCCACTTTTATCTGAAGAAGGCAAGGCGGCATTTCGCGGAGACGTCGAAGCAGGGTACCAACCTTCATTGATGGATGGCGGAGGGGATAGTTATGCTTGGTCAAGCAAATTAGTCATTAACGATTACCCAGAAAACCTTGAAACAATCGCTATATTGTTGAAAGAACTAGATACTCCTCCAACGCAAGTGGTTGTTGAAGCCACAGTCGTGCAAACAAAAGTAACTGAGGATAACGAGTTTGGTGTTGATTTTACAGCGCTCTCGAATATTCAAATCGGCGGCATTGTTGGGGGTCCACTCGCAGCTGCGCAAGATGTAATCACTGGTTCATTTGGAAACACAAATATCGAAGGTGTGACTTCTGGTGTTGGGCAAACGGATTCACCAGCATTTACTGGTGGGCTTAAAGCGGGAATAATCAAAGACCACGTCGGGGCGTTTTTAAAAGTACTCGATCAAGTCGTTGATACAACGGTGATGGCCCGTCCTCGAATCACTTGCTTAAATAGACAGCGTGCAGAAGTACTCATCGGAACACGTATTGGGTACCTGTCTTCAACACAAACAGATACGAGCACAACGCAGACAGTTGAATTTTTAGACACGGGTATTCAGTTAGTGTTTCGCCCTTTCATTTCCCCAGACGGCATGATTCGCATGGAACTGCACCCGAATGTTTCTTCTGCAACACTCCGCCCTGACGGAGGTCAATCCATTCCGGATGAGATTACTCAACAAATAATGACTAACGTTCGTTGCCGCGATGGCG
>CAZURP010000107.1:0-6208 GCA_964623715.1 uncultured Isosphaeraceae bacterium
CACCCAAGTGGTCATACGTTTCAGGATTTGGTTGGTTTGAACCCCGCAACGCGTCCACAAAGAGCGGCACTCCCTTGCCCGGCTCCCCTAATGCAACATACATCCAACCCAGAGTATCCATTATGTAAGGTTCATCTGGTGCTAATTCATACGCAAGCTTGCAGAGTGCTGTGACTTGTTCCGTTGCGCCGTCCCGTAGCAAAGACATCCAAGCGAGGTTGTTCACCGTAAGTGCATTCATTGGATCAATTGCAAGCGAAGCTGCATTCAATCGAATTGCTCCATCAACTGAGCCGACTATCGACATTGTTTGCGCTGCTGTAGAAAGTGCTTCTGATTTTGGAACAGGTTCGTTCCACTTAGGAGCAATATGCAACAACTCATTCGTGGGCGCAAGAAGGGTATACACTTGCTCCGTGATCGATCCATCTCCGTATGAAGACGCCTCAAGTAATGGTAAAACCGTTAGCAAAGAACCTTGCACCTTTGGTGAAACATGTGGCGCCCCTGCTGCTGTCACTTGGGTTGCGATTGCAGATGCACCAATATCAACAAGTTGTTGCAAGACACCAAGCCACGCCCCGCGATTATCATTCCCAATCAAAGCTGATACTGCGGAGTCAAAAGTAAGTTGAAAATCTGTTCTTAATACTTTGTATGCTTTTTCATGGTTCAAGGTTTGAAGAACAACAAGTAGCGTCGCATCGCGAAGTAACGATTCAATAGGAGCGTCGTCATCTTGCAACCACCTCCGAGACAAATTCCTCAGTGCTGATTCATACTTTCCAAGTCGAGCATCAGCCAGCCCTACTACGAGTAGTGCATCGCCATGAATAGGATTTCTGAGTAGAACTTCGCGCCACGATTCTTCAGATTGCTCATGTCTTCCAATTTCGGATAACGAAACTGCAAGCCCAACCCAAGGTGCAGGTGCGTATAAATCCAGCTCCGTTGCTCGGGCAAAGTGCTGGACAGCATGTCCATGCTTCCCTTGATTTGCAAATTGTTTCCCAACGATGTATTCGCGAGCGGCCTGAATAACCGTCGGCGAACTAGCTGCTACCTGTAGTTCGCCAGCAAATGCTGTAATGTACTCCTCTGCACTGTTTTGCGCCGTGCTTTGGAGAGAAGACGCACCGAGAATAATGATTGCAATGAAGCAATTCCACCTCACTTTTTTGTTTTCTTCTTTGTAGTTTTCTTCTTTGCTACTTTCTTTTTCGCGGGCTTTTTCTTAACTGTTTTTTTCTTCGTTACTTTTTTTGCAGTTGCTTTTTTCGCGGTTGCTTTTTTAGCAACTTTCTTTTTGACGGTTTTCTTTGGGGCTGTTTTTTTCTTCGCAACTTCCATCTTTGCAACAGATTTCTTTTTAGCTGGTGACTTCTTCGTTACTTTCTTGGCGACTCTCTTCGTGACTTTCTGTTTTGCTGGCTTTCGAACCGGCTGGGTTTCAACCCAGGCCTGCAAAGAAATATGGGTGTGAATAACATCCGCCGCTTTAACCTGCCTTCCCAACCACGATGCCGTATCTGAGACGTTAGCATCTTCATGCACAATTCCACTTGCAATCAATGCATCGAGTGTTCGTTCATCGACTGGTATGGCGGCAACATCAAAACTCATAGATATAACTCGATTACAAACAAACGGAGTAATGCCGTTGAGGGATTCAAAGTATTCTCGAATATCTCGCTTGCCAGCGCCTTCCAAACTTTCGAGAGTCACGTCGTGTTCTCGTTTGTAAATTGCATTTAACACTGACTTTAACCGCTTTGCTCGTTCTTCGGCTTGTGGATATGAAACGCCAATAATTTCAACCATCTCAAAAATATGATTCATGCGAAGATCGTTAAAGTCAACGGTGGCGCTAATCATTTTTTTGTACGCTATCGAAGCCTGCCTTGCGGTTGCGTTCCAGAGCAAATGTGAATAAATGACTTCTCCAATAGCTCCATGTTCACAATGCGAAAGGTCTTTTGTTGGTAACTTCTTACGAAATGTTTTAAATTTCTTTGCAAATTCAGTTGCGTTTTTCACTCAATTTTCCTTCTTGTTTTTCAAATTTGCTCTTCGCTCATCTTCTTGCTTTGCTTCTGCAATGCTTGCGAGCACTTCTTGTTGTTTGAGCAGTCGTTCATCAACTCTAAATCGAAATTGCGGCATTCTTCTGAACCGGACTTTGTCAGCTACCTGTCTACGTATCCACCTTGAAGCAGATTGAAGACCATGTAAGGATAACTCCTCATGTTCCGGAGGGGTAACAGTACAGTACACCGTTGCATTCGCTAGGTCTGCGGATACATCAATTCTTGTAACAGTGATTAATCCCTTAACGCGCGGGTCTGAAAGACCGCGGGCAAGTACTTCTTGCACGGCGCGTTTTAGTGTGGATGCAACTTGTTCCGTTCTTTGCGTCATCTTCAAGTTAAAGCGTACGCTTCACCTCTGTTGATTTGTAACATTCAATGACATCGCCCACTTTTATATCACTGTACGCTTCAATATTCATGCCACACTCTTGCCCGGATTTCACTTCTTTTGCATCATCTTTGAATCGTTTCAACTGGTCAAGACGTCGGTCCGATTCAACAACAATCCCATCTCGAGTAACACGTATTTGCTGATGCCTTTCGATTGATCCGTCAGTCACATAACAACCGGCGATCATGCCAATTTTCGAAACGGTAAAGACTTCACGAACTTCAGCGTGACCAAGAACTTCAAGTTTAATTTCTGGATCAAGCAGACCTTCAAGAGCACTTTTCAGGTCATCAATAAGGTTATAGATAACTTCGTAATAGCGAATTTCTACACCCTTCTGCTCTGCAAGCCGACGGGCCTTCGAAGAGCTTGTCACGTTAAAGCCAACGATGATGCCACCGCATGCTTCGGCAAGGTTCACATCTGATTCGTTAATTCCTCCAACTGCAGAGTGCTTAATTGCAATTGCTGCTTCATCATTTCCAATCTTTCCGATTGTCGAACGAAGCGTTTCGAGAGAGCCCTGCACATCACCCTTCACAATCACTGGAAGTTCGCGCAAGTCTGCGCTTTTCATTTGGTCAAAGATATTATCGAGCGTCACTTTTTCTCGCGAGAGGGATAATTCTCGTTCTTGCTGAGTCCGCTCTTTCGCAGCGGATTCTGCTGCTTTCAAAGACTTCACTGCATATATTTTATCACCAGCTTCGGGCACTTCACTCAATCCGAGGATTTGAAGAGGCGTGGAAGGACCTGCTTCATCTACCTGTTTACCATGTTCATTGATAAGTGCACGAATTCTGCCAAAGCCCTTGCCTGCAACAACAAAGTCGCCTTTCTTGAGCTTGCCTTGTTGCACCAATATGTTCGCAACGGGTCCCCGACCTTCTGCGATATGGGCCTCGATTACAGAGCCTTCAGCATTCCCGCCAAAATCTGCTTTTAACTCAAGAAGTTCTGCTTGGTAATCAAGAATTTCTAACAAATCCTGAATGCCTGTTTCTTGTATTGCACTTGTACGCACGACTTCGGTTGTTCCGCCCCAGTCCACCGAGTTCAATTCATGCTCGGCTAATTGTCCGAGTATTCGTTGAATATTATCGTCTGTTGCTTGCTCTTTATCAATTTTATTGAGCGCGACAACTATTTGTACTCCGGCACTTTTTGCGTGATTATTTGACTCAATCGTTTGTGGCATAACGCCATCGTCAGCAGCAACCACGAGTACGACGATGTCGGTAACTTTCGCACCACGCGCACGCATTTCTGTAAATGCTTCGTGCCCTGGTGTATCAATGAAGGTGACAAGTCGCTCTGTTTCACCAGCTTTTACAGGAACACAAAATGCACTTGTCGCTTGCGTGATCCCGCCCGCTTCTCCGTCAGCAACATTCGCGCTTCGGATTTTATCGAGGAGAGAGGTTTTGCCATGGTCAACATGGCCAAGAATTGTAACAACTGGAGAACGGGGTTGTTCATCAACCAATTCTCTTGTGCTAAATGATTCTGCAATAACTTCTTCAGCACTTTGTTGTTCGGTGACATCAAGTTCAATACCCCACTCCATCATCATTTCAACAGCTTGTTCTGTTTCAATGTTGTCATTCACTGTGACCATCACGCCCGAAAGAACCAATTTTTTTAATATCTCTTTTGCTTTTATGCCTGTGACTAATGAAAGTTCTTTGATTGAAATTGGCTCTGCAATCGAAACCTTACCACCAGTCTGCTTGAGTGTTTTTGCACGAATCGCTGGCTTGCTGTCTCGCTTTTGGCTGTCTCTACGAGCTTGGCGGAAAAAGCCTCCACTCCGTCGTAAACGATTTTCGCGTTCGAGAAGATCCTGTTTACGCCAATTGGAATCACTGCGATCTTGTGAAGAGTTTTGAGTTCTCGAGCCACGTTCAGGTTGCCGCTGAGCGCCAGAGTCCTTGCGCTTATTTTTTCTGCCTCGTCCTGAGTCATCTTGCGGGGGTGGTGCTTGCTGGGGCAACCGCACGCCCGAGCCTCCTTGAGGAGCAGGCCCTGGTCGGCGCCTTGGTTGTCTTGGTTTCGGTTCGGGCTCAGGCTTTTCTATACGAATAACACGGGGACCTGCCATTTTTGCTTTTACAGGTGCGTCCATAACGCGACCCTGAGGAATCACTTTCTCTGATTCATTTGCTTTCGCGGGAGATGAATCGTCTGCTGAATTTGGAGTTTTCTCCTTCGTTGCCTTGCTGATGACCTTCTTCTTGGTCTTTCTCTTTGCTTTGGCTTTGACTTTGGATATATCTACCTTCTCAGCTGTCTCAACCGCTGTAGACTTTTCACCCGCTTCACTAAACCATTCCTTAATCGTCGCCTCAAGTCCTGCTGAAACAGCCGACTGGTACGTCTTAATATTCGGAATGCCTTCGCTCTCGCACTTCGCGATAATGTCCTTGGATGTTACACCAAGTTCCTTCGCGATTTTATGTACTCGATTTGTTGCTGCTTTTTTAGCCACGTGTGTGTCTCCGTTACTGGTTACCCAGCGTTAACGTCCGTTGTTTCTGTTTCTTCTGTGTCTGTTGATTCGCTTGATGCTTCGACTGGCATATCCAAGATGGAACCTGCTACAGCCGCACTCTCATCATCAATTTGTGCGTCAAGAATTGCAATTGCCGCAGCTTCTTCTTCGATGCGCTTCGCTTCTTCCGCACGTTTTGCTTCTTCTTGTTCAACAGTTACTTCTTTCGAACGAACAACTGCTACATCGATACAACGATCTGCTATTTGTTTTGAAAATTCCAAATCTTCTTCCAGAACGTTTCGCCCGATTTCTTCGACATCAAAGATGCTAATAATTCCAAGCGCTGCCATGCGGTCCAACATTTCTTCTGTAACACCATCAATTGGCTTGAGTGCTTCCCAAAGAATTTCCAAGCCCTTTTGATATTCTTCTGGTGTGAGGATATCGATGTCCCACCCTGTCAATCGTGCGGCAAGGCGAACATTTTGTCCACGGCGGCCGATTGCAAGTGATAATTGATCGTCGCGAACAATAATAGTTGCTCGACCAAGCTCGAAACATAAACTGACTTCATCAACTTCTGCCGGTTTGAGCGCATTTGAAATAAGGACTTGGCTTGATTCGTTCCAGCGAACGATGTCAATTTTTTCGCCACCAAGTTCTTCGACAATGTTACGAATTCGACTACCACGGACGCCAACGCATGCACCAACTGGATCCACTTTCGAATCGTTTGAAGTTACAGCAATTTTTGTTCTGAAGCCCGGTTCGCGTGACATTGCGTGAATTTCGATGACGTGCTCTTGTACTTCAGGAACTTCCGCTTCGAAAAGTCGGTGAATAAAATCTGTATGGCTTCTTGATAAAACAATTTTGATTTGATTCCCCGTGTCACGCACATCGAGGATGAAGCAACGAACGCGGTCGCCCGGGCGAAATTGTTCGCCTGGAATTTGTTCTGATCGAGGCATGAACCCTTCAACACGACCACCCTTGTCGAGTTGTACGATGAGCGATCGACCCTCGTATCGACTGCAAACTCCTGTCACTAACTCGCCGGCCTTGTCAACATACTCTTCAAAAATTCCTGTTCGCTCGTCTTCACGAAAACGTTGAATCATGACTTGCTTAAATGTTTGTGCAGGAATTCTGCCGAGTTCATCGAGTGGAATCTCAACTGCGCCTTCATCAAGGTGGCGCCATATACAAATTTCGCCAGTAAGTGAATCCATG
>CAZURP010000108.1:0-6198 GCA_964623715.1 uncultured Isosphaeraceae bacterium
GAAGCAAAGATTGGGCCTCCAGCATCAGAACGGAAGAGTGCTTTCCAACGTTCGATAGATTTACCGATGGGCTCGCTATCATCCAAGGAAAATTGTTTAATTGTCAAAAGCGCTGGGTCAGAAGTGTCGGTTCCTTCCATACGATAATTACAAGTATTCGAAATTGAGATAGGAACAAACCACTCCCAACTTAGTGGTCTTGCTGAGTGGTAGGAACCAAAGACAATCTTGGAATCATCCTCCGGCGGATTGAATGTGTATTTTGCTCCGTGGTCAATTTCTCCTCCCTCGTCTACTGACGAGTCGAGAAGAGACGGTTTCTTCACAGTCGTTGCAGGATTTAAATCAACGTCTTTCTCAGAAACTGCTTTGGCAGGAGTATGTTCTTGTTCTTCTTGGGTTTGAGTACAACTCAATAAAAAACAACAAAGAAAAATGGAAGGTAGAATCTTCATAATGTTCACAGGTATTGTAAAAGGATACACGTTTAGTAGAATCGGTCCACAGAAAGTGTGTACATGAGTCGAACACTGCATATTCATAACGGTACTATCTTGATTCAAGCAAGTCCAGAGCGATACACTCCTTCTTTAACAATTGAGAACGGCGTCGTTCTTGAAGGCAACAACTCACCACCTCTAGATGCGCAGATACTTGATTTACAAGGAAATTTTGCACTGCCTGGGCTTGCCGACTCCCATTTGCACCTCGTTCAAGGTGCTACTGGCATGGGCGAAGTCGATTTGCGCAGTGTTACATCTAGAGATGCGTTTCGCCGAGTCTTGCTAAGCGCACAGGATGAAGTGCCAGAGGGGCAGTGGCTTGTTGCTTCTGGTTGGACGCAAGAGGCACTAGGCAGTTCGCCTGATGTCTCTTGGTTCCCTCCTGCGTTGGAGGTTCCATGCCTTTGCTACAGGGTCGATTTTCACTCTGCGGTGCTTAATGCTTCCGCACTTGCGTTGCTTCCACTCGACGAGATTAAAAGTGTTACAGGTGGTTCCAAGGTGTATTCTGGAATTGTCGGCGAAGATGCACTGTACAACTGTGTCTGTCCGGCTCTCCCGAGCCTGCCGGCAAGCACGAAACTAGAACGAACGCAACGTGCACTGAAAGAATTGCAAGCAAAGGGAGTTACTCTCATTGGCTCCATGGAAGATCTTTCAGATGTTGACGAAACCGTATGTAATCTCCCTTTACAATCACTCATGCGCATTAGCTTGATGCTTCTTGATACACCCGATGATACAACAATCGAAAAAGCTCGTTCGTTTTCTTCGAGATTTTTGCAAGTCTCAGGGTTTAAATCATTTTTAGATGGTTCGTTTGGCTCTCGTACTGCAAAGATGTACGAACCATGGAGAGATGTTGATGGAAGGGGAACTTGGGCTGGGCTGGGTGGTACAAAAAAATTACAGAAGTGGATTAAGAAAGTTTCGCAAGCGGATTTCGCTCCCGTAATGCACGCAATTGGTGATGAGGCCGTCGGGAATGCGTTAAAGGCAATTCAAGGTGTAGAGCACTCTTTGATTGCTCGAATTGAGCACGGGCAATTCATCGCCGACCAGGACCTCATGTTGCTTCAAAATGTCATGTTCGGCGTGCAACCACTGCATCAACCAGCCGACGCAGCAATCGCTCTCAAAGCAGTTGGTGTAAAGAGAGCTCACACATTACACAATTGGAGGAGAATGCTTGATTTTGGTGCATTGCTTTCTTTCGGTTCTGACTGGCCGATAGCGGAGTCCGACCCATTAGCCGCTATGCAAGTCGCAATTGCAAACGGACTGACAGTCGAAGAGTCGTTGCACGCGAGTACAGAAGTTGCGGCTAACTCTCTTAGAGCTTTACGCTCGGGGAGGCTCCTTCCAGGTGCTTTTGGTGATGTGGCCGTTCTTGATGCCAACCCATTTGAGTACGATTGGACAAAATCAACCCCAAATGTCGTGCAAACTATTCTAGATGGTAACATTGTCTACGAGAAGGAAATTCTATGAACGATCGACTTACACATCTCGATAAACAAGGCAGGGCCCACATGGTCGATGTTTCTATGAAACCCACCATGCGAAGAACAGCCATTGCTGAAGGGTTCTTTGTTGCTCAGAAGGAAACCCTCGATGCAATAATGCAAGGTGATTTGCCAAAAGGAGAAGGCTTAGCAGTCGCTCGAATAGCGGGAATTCAAGCAGCAAAAAAATGCGACTCACTCATACCGCTTTGTCATCCACTGCCTCTAGAGTATGCTGAAGTATCTTTTGAAAGAGTGCATACTACGAAGTTAAAAATACAGGCAACGACCATTATTCATGGACGAACGGGCATTGAAATGGAAGCCCTGACTGCAGTAAGTGTTGCCGCCCTTACACTTTGGGATATGACAAAAGCGATTGATGCTGAGTTGGGTATCGAGGGAATTAGGCTTGTCGAAAAACTGAAAGAAAAAACAGCGTCTTAGCCTTAGGCATTTTTCGCAGCGTTGATAAAATCGCACATCTTCTGGTGGTCTTTTAATCCAAGAGAAGATTCAATTCCGCTCGAGACATCCACAGCATTAGGTGATGCAAAAGAGATAACTTCGGCCACGTTCACAGGTGTGAGGCCGCCCGCGATTATGACGGGCTTAGAGAGAGATGGAATCATTCCTAGTAGACCGGATAGATCGAAAGTTTTACCGAGCCCTCCAGTTGAGCCATCCACAAGTAAAGCCTCAATGTTTGGGCACGCGTCCCATCGAAGGACTTGCTTCTCATCCCATTTGAACGCTTTGATAACTGGGCATGGAGCTTGAGCAACTTCCTCTTCGCTTTCATTTCCACAAAGTTGAAGCCACCCAGTCCATGTACTAAATTGAGAGAGGTCATCGTGGTCTTGAACAACAGCCACGCCAAGTACTTCTGCAGGAAGTTGCAGCATTAGCTGTTCTGCTTCCTGTCGTTCAAGAAACCGAGGAGAGCTCTCGACGAACATGAACCCTACGGCATCAGCACCAGCGCCCACAGCAATGTCAACATCTTCTTCTGTACGAAGACCGCATACCTTTACGCCAACTGACGAATTGTCAAGAAAAGCAATCATAAGTCCAGCTCCTGGGTAAGTGTAGCAACTAAGGGAGCATGCTTGTCTGAGAATACGCCTTTGTATTGGTCAAAAAGCTCTCGCGCTCTTTTGCTATTGTTCAGATTTCTGCTGTACTTTGCAATGAGCAAGAGTGCAATTTCGCCACTGTCTTGCGCATCACCGTGTTGCTTGAGATACCGTTCGTAGACCAATGCGCCTTCTTGAATTCTTCCGTCGCGGATGAGTGTATTTCCAAGGGAAGCGTGCAATTTTTTGTGCAACTTTAGTTTTGGGTACTTCTTGAAAGTCTGCAAGTATTCGTCCGCTGCGACAAGGAGGTTTCCTGCCTCTGCTGTTTCTGAAATGGACATTCGTTGCTTTGCCTCTGGAGAGAGTTTTGCACTTGTCGATAGTGGGGCAGTATTGGAATCTGACACAAGTTGTTTGTACTCACGCCGTCGCTTTGCTTGTCTGAGCATTTCGGTTAAATCGTATTCTGAGGATGCGATTATCCGAGTCTTTAAAAGCAGAAACGTAATTGCAAAACCTCCCGTGTACCCTCCGAGGTGCACAATCCATGCTGTAGGTTCTGCATTTGCACCAGCCATGCTCGAAAGTAAACTAACCACATCAAACAGAACAAAGAACGCGACGAGTAGCATGCTTGGAATGTGGAATACTCCAATAATAAAAAAGACAAGTAACACGCGAGTGGTTGTCTTCGGAGCTAAAACGATGAACGCGGCTGTAACTGCACAGACGGAACCACTTGCGCCAACGACTGGTGCGTTTGAAAAGAGTGTGTGCATGAAACCACCAAAAGCACCGCAGCCTAAGTAAAAAAGCGCAAAGCCAAGATGCCCCATTCTGTCTTCTACGGCTTTACCAAAGGGAAGTAGAAAAAGCATATTCCCGATGATGTGCATCCACCCAGCATGCAAGAATTGATAGGTGATTAGGGAATAGACATGAAAATCTGTGCCTGAGAGACGGGCATCGGCAAGTGCTTCGGACAGAATTCTAGTGCTCTCGCCAGACGCGTCAAGTCCACCAGAGCGTTGGACGGACCATTGAAGTGCAAAAATCAGTAAATTGAGCCCGATAAGCATGAAAGTCACCATCGGATAGCGTTTGTGGGCAACATTTGTGCCAATTGGTATGAGCATTTTTGCATTGTACGCTTGGATTTGGAACTAATTCTGCTAAAATGTGGTTTCGTTTGCGGTTACGCGATAATCGCATTTTCAATACTTTCCTTCTAAGGAGGCTCTATGAGCACTGCAATGGAAGAAATGCATACTGATATCGGTCTGGTCAATACTATTGTTGCCCGTTCTTCTCTTTCTTTTATCAATGGTGAAGAAGGGGTGCTGGAATATGTAGGCTTCGATATCGATTCACTTGCCCGCCAGAGTACTTTTGAGGAATGTACTTACTTACTTTGGAATCGACGACTTCCGAGTCGTGCAGAGCTCGCAGATTTTACTGCGCAAGTTCGTAGTAACTACGATTTGTCAGAATCAATGTGGGATTTGATTGTTTCTCTGCCACGAGACGCAAATCCGATGCATGCCCTAAGAACGATGACTTCTGCTCTTGCTCTGGAAGATCCAGCTTGCGATGATCCTTCGGAGGAAGCGAACTTGCGCAAATCAATGACGATGCTTGCAAAAATGCCAGCGCTCATTGCTGGTTTTGATCGGCATCGCAAAGGGCTCGACTTAGTGCGGCCTGACGAAGAAGCGACACTCGCTGAAAACTTTTTATATATGCTAAATGGCGAAAAGCCAACAGAGCGCATGGCTCGCGCGATGGATATTTGTCTCATCTTGCATGCAGACCACGGTTTCAATGCTTCCACCTTTGCTTCCCTTGTCACGATTTCAACCTTGAGCGATATGTATTCCGCTGTTACAACTGCGATCGGTACACTGAAAGGACCACTGCACGGTGGGGCGAATCAGGGTGTGATGTATATGTTGCAAGAGATTGAATCACTCGACGATGTTGAAAGTTACGTGCTCAATAAGTTCGCAAATAAGGAAAAAATCATGGGATTCGGGCACCGTGTGTACAAAGCGTACGACCCGCGTGCGACGTATTTGAAAACCTTTGCCGAGGGAATCGCGCAAGACACTGGAAACATGGAACTGTTTGAAAAGAGCAAAAAAATTGAAGAAATTATGGATAGAGAAGTAGGCGCAAAAGGCATTTATCCAAATGTTGACTTTTACTCTGCTACAACGTATTTCTCCCTTGGTATTGACTTAGATCTTTTCACCACATTATTCGCAATGAGTCGCGTATCGGGCTGGACAGCGCACTGCCTTGAATACCTCGCAGAAAACCGTCTCATCCGCCCTCGGTGCGATTATGTCGGACCACACGAACTAGCGTACGTTCCAATCACGCAACGGTAAAAGCGGTCTAGCGACAGTTTAAACACACTTCTCCCTTCCCCGAGAAGTTGCTTTTCTTTTTTCAAAGTGACAGTCACTTTGAAAACTTTTTGTACTATTGGCGGTACAGGAGGACTCGGTCGTGTGAAAGAAGTAACACGTCGTTTTTTCCATCGTTTGTCACGTCCGTGATAACTGCTTGGCTTGGTTGCCACTCACGCGGTTCGCCGCCAGAGAATATTTTCGTTTCATATATTTTGAAGCCAGTTGCGTACAGCATTGTTCCGCTTTCAGCAAAGGTGAATATCTCTAGCATTTGTTCGCCAGCATCCAAGGAAACCATATCGCTGTAGCCATCTCCGTTGACATCGCCGACAGCTAACTCATGCTGGACTCGTCTGTCACTATCGGTACGCCACGACTGGATTTCGTTTAAAGAAATACGATCGCCCTCCAATTGAATAATCGCAAAGCCAGAATCACCAATAGCGAGAATGTCGTCTACCTTATCTCCGGTAAAGTCATTTGCATAAATTGGACCAAGGTCATAGCCATGGACAAAAATACTGTCTGACTCTTTCCAGTCTTGGGCATCCTTGACAATCCGAATGAGCCGTTCATTTTCTTTGCATATTTTGAGATGTTCCTTGTCTATATAGACAGGCTATATAGACAGGAAAACCTTTGTAGACAAAACCTTTGCAGACAGAAAGAACGTTCCAGAGGGATCCTTGTTCTGACC
>CAZURP010000109.1:0-578 GCA_964623715.1 uncultured Isosphaeraceae bacterium
ACGATGCGGAAAAAATATTGGCACCTTGCAATAGAAAAACATCGAACACAAGAACACACACCAATCATTTTCTACTCGACACCTTTGGCGAGCTCGACAAAGCCTACGCGCTTGCTGATATCGTCGTCATTGGTAGAAGCTTTTCACCTTTGCATGGGTCCGATCCTGTGCAATCAATTGCCCTTGGGAAACCAACCATCATTGGTCCCAACGCCAGCGACTTCGAAGCCATGGTGCAGTTACTCGTTGCGGGTGATGGCTTAATCCAATGCAACAAGGAAGAGTTGGCAATACACATTAAAGAACTCCTCGTAGACAAAACAATTGGCAACCACCTTGTTAAAAACGGTCAAAAGGTAATTGCTTCTCAACAAGGCGCAACGAAGCGGTATGAACAACTCATCATGGACAACACACCATGAATGAACACACTTTACTGCAATCAATTTATGCGCAGTCCACCCCGAATTCTAAAATTTCTCTCGGCCCAGGTGATGACATGGGGGAACTTTGCATTGATAACAAACGTATATTGTGCGCAGTTGACCAGCTAGTTGTCGGAAGGCACGTAACCACTG
>CAZURP010000109.1:588-6178 GCA_964623715.1 uncultured Isosphaeraceae bacterium
ATCGCTCGATGCTTTAGTGATATTGCAGCAATGTGCGGTTCGCCGGCCGGCAGCTTAATGACTGCTTGCGTGCCGTCAACTATTGGCAATGATTGGTGTGAATCGGTTTTTGCTGGCGCTAAAAAAGTAGCAGAGCAGTGGGGGGGACCAATTTTCGGTGGTGACATTGCAACAAGCGAAGGTCCTGCGGTTTTTACAGTCACTGCTCTTGCAACTCCGCCAAGCAACGGTGCAGTTACAAGAACAGGGGCGCAAGTGGGCGATTATCTTTGTGTTACTGGCGAACTAGGGAATTCAATTGCTGGGCATCACCTGACATTCACTCCAAGAATAAAAGAGGCACAAGAGTTACTGGACACACTGGGAAGCAGCTTACACTCGATGATTGATATCAGTGACGGGCTCGGACAAGATGCATCACACTTGGCAAACGAAACAGTGCAACTTGTCATCGACACCGATTTACTCCCTCTTCGTGCAGGCGCAACAACAGACGGTGCTATTGCAGATGGCGAAGATTACGAACTCCTTTTTACAAGTGCAAAAAAGCCCCCAACGGAACTCGCAACTGTTATAGGAATTGTTGAAGAAGGAAACAATACAGTTACAACAACCGATGGTGTTGACATTTCAAACTGTGGTTGGAACCACGAATGATAACGACTCACAACGAACAAGAAACACACGACTTTGCAATGGAATTCGCAAAATCAATTGAGCCACCAACAATCATTCTTCTTGAGGGCGATTTGGGAACGGGCAAGACATGCTTTACTCGTGGTCTTTGCGAGGGGCTCGGCGGCGATCCACGACAAGTCAGTAGCCCAACCTTTGCAATAATGCAGGAGTATGCCATTGCAAACAAGCGACGGCTTGTGCACATCGATGCGTACCGACTTGCTGGCGAAGAAGAATTAGAGTCCATTGGTTGGGACGAGATACTTGAAGACCCACGTACAATCGTTGCCATCGAATGGGGGTCACGAGTAAAGAATGCCATTCCAAGTACTGCAATCACGATTCACCTTGCCCATATTGACAGAACCACAAGAGAAATTCGCATCAATTAATCTTTTTTTCTTTTGAAATAGAAACTAGGCGTGCTATATTTAAAACTTCAATTCAACCCCTAGAGAGGAAAAAGAGAAAAGACCCTTACACTTACTGCTGTTACAGCATTCGCATCTATAGCAACTGCGCAACCTGTTATCGACGGTTATTCCGGAGACGCTGATTACAGTGACATTTGCATCTACCAAAACACTGGAACAAACTTCGGTGACAGTCTAAGCGGCGACATAGCGTACGCAGACGGCTCTGAACTTGACAGTGCAAACGCTGTCATCGTTGGAGACTATTTGTACATTCACTTAGCAGGGAACTTACAATCGAATTACAACAAACTTGAGTTATTCATCGATGCAAGGGACGGTGGACAAAATCGTATCTTGGGCACAAACCCAGACGTCAGTTACGGTGCGCTTCAGCGCATGGGCGATGACGGCAGCGGAAACGGATTGACTTTTGATGAAGGCATTGCGCCTGACTTGTACATTGATGTCACATGTGGCGACAATGGTTATGGCACTGGGGTATATTCCTATGTTAATTACGCCGAACTTCGTACTGATGGCAGTGGCTTGGGTGGATAGGCGGGGAGCGGTGGCTCATACTGGTTTCAAGATGAATTTGGCGACTGGTGGCCAGTCATTTACGCATCAACTGGAGACTATGGCATAGAAGTTGCAATAAACAACTCCAACTGGGGTGGTGTTGTTTCAGGAACTGGCGAAGATTGCGGCGCACCTGATGACATCGTCGTCATGACAGGCATTGAAATTAAAATTCCACTTGCACTCATCGATTGGGACGTAGATGGGCTGCCATTCGACAACGTGAACATTACTGCGTTTATTAATTCGAGCGACCACGGGTATATGTCTAACCAAGTCCTTGGGGGTCTTGGTGGTTCTGACAACCTTGGCGACCCTAGAAACATAAACTTTGGAACGATTGAAGGCCCTCAATATTTTGCGGTTGGTGATGCAGGCGAAAGTTGTGTTGCACTTCCAATTGGCGCTTGTTGTTTTGCAAATGGCGAATGTTGGGAAAGTCTGACAGATGACAATTGTTTTGCAAACCGCGGTGCTTGGGGCGGCGACGCTTCAGCGTGTGCTGATTGCGACCTTGGTGGCGGAAACGATTGCCCATCTGACATTAACGCAGACGGTATCGTCGATATCGAAGACTTACTCGAACTCATCGGTGCATGGGGAACTGTTTGTCCGTAAACAATCCCGCGGATTGTTTATTCTTCAGGTGACAACGCGTAGATGACGACTCGGTGCCCGACGGGTTCCCAATCGTGTTCTTTGCAGAGAGCGTCGCGCCAACCGACGAGTTCACTCGATGAGAACTCAATCCGCTTGCCTGTTCGCATGCAAACAATCGCATCGATTGGGTTACGCCCATAGATAAGTTGGTAATGGGATTGCTTTCCATCAATCATGACTTCTTGAATGATGCCCGCTTCGCGAAGTAACTTAATCGCTCGATAGAGTGTTGCTATTGAAACATCGTATCCAGCAAGTCGCATGCTATCCATGAGTGTTTCAACTTCAAATAAGCCGTCTTCTTCTATGATTGCATTTAGAATATCTGCTCGTTCTGTTGTGTACTTTAATTTTTGAGAACGAAGATACTGCCTAAAAACTGAGCAAAGTGGGGCCATGACATCTTGTTGCATCAAAGTATCTTACCATGTACAGATGGCACGTATTCTTGCTTTCGAATCGTATGACGGTGGTTCTCACAAACAATTTCGTGAGACCCTCTCTACGTATTCAACACATACGTGGGAGTGGATAACAAGGCCTCCTCGATCGTGGAAATGGCGAATGGCACTTAGCGCGATTGAGATGGTGGATGAAGCAAAGAAGCGGGGTGTCCCAAGGCCAGACTGTATTTTTTGCACTTCACTGACTGATGTTGCAGGGTTGAGAGCAGCATTACCAAAGGGCTGGCGTGATGTTTCCATTGTGTTGTACATGCATGAAAATCAAGTGGCGTATCCAACGAGCGATGCGCGTAACGCATCGTTCGCTTTTACCAATTTACAAAGCGTCCTGACTGCTGATCTCGCGTTATTTAATTCCAAGTGGAATCTAGACTCGTTCATCGATGGAATCAAAGAATTGCTCTCAAAATCCTGGGACACGACGATCAGCGACATCGATGCTCGCATTCGAGCCAACTCAACAGTCGCATGGGTGCCTGTTGAGCCTCCACCCACAAATTGTACGCATTCGAGAGTTTTACATAACTCAGATAACAGGGGACGCTGTGCACCGACTCGAATCGTCTGGCCACATCGCTGGGAGCACGACAAAGGCCCCCAGAAGTTACTCGAGCTCGCAAGAGAACATTCAGAGAAACTTAATCTTCGCTGGATTATTCTAGGGGAGCAGTTTAGAAAAGTACCAGAACCGCTCCGCATCTTTCAAGATGAATTTCGGGGACGAATCGACCATATGGGCTTTGTTGAGTCGAAAGGGGAGTACTGGAAGTGGCTTTCTAAAGCAGATTGGGTCCTTTCAACTGCGCACCACGAATTCTTTGGCATCGCAGTCGTCGAAGCTTTATTTGCTGGCTGTTTGCCCTGGCTTCCCGAAAAACTCAGTTACCCCGAACTCTTACCCGCCTGCGCACGTGGCTTGACTCCCATCAAAATAAAATACGTCTCTGAGACGCATTTTATTTCTGAAGCCATTCAGGAACATTTGTTCATGGCACAGGCAGAGCTATCGACAAAACGTATTGATACGCTAATTTCGAGCGCAATGTGAGCAATTAAATTTGCCTATCACCGTTCTGTATGAATACTGGAGGAAGTATGTTGTTCAATGTTATCTTGCATGCCAGCGTCGTTTTCGCACTTGCCCCTTTTGATGGAGTAACGCTATTCAATCCAATAAACGGTGTAAATGCAAATCGAACAGAATTAATTGACAAAGACGGGAATGTTCTGCAGCAATGGATTGGAGCTGAGCAAATTGCTGGCACGCCATATTTGGTACAGGGTGGTATTTTGTTGCGACCATGTAGAGCGAGTGGAACAATTCCAATGGAAGGCTCGGCGACCGGCGGGCGCATTCAAAAGTTTTCATTTGAAGGAGAGTTGCTTTGGGACTTCACGTTATCAAACGAACATACTCAACCCCACCACGATATCTGCCAAATGCCAAACGGTAATCTTTTACTTATTGCTTGGGACCATAAAACTCAAAGCGAAGCAGAGAATGCTGGGCGTTTAAATTTGAACACTGAAATTATGCCTATTGGTCCAACCTCAGGAGAGATTGTTTGGGAGTGGCATCTATGGGATCATATTATTCAAGACATCAGTCCAGCACTCCCAAACTACGGTGTCATTTCAGAGCACCCCGAAAAACTTGACATCAACAAGGGTACTCTCTTGCAAGACAACGGAGATTGGATACACGCCAACGCCCTCGACTACAATCCAGCCTTAGACCAAATTGTCTTCGGATCGAACACGCTTGATGAAATTTTCATAATTGACCACGGCATTACATCCGAAGAAGCCGCGGGGGCACAAGGCGATTTTTTGTATCGGTGGGGGAATCCCGGGAACTACGAACGCAACGGTGAACATGTTTTATACAACGTACACGGAATTAACTGGGTTGATGACGGGTTGCTGGGGGCTGGTAATTTATTACTCTTTAACAATAGTTACAACGACCAAGCATCTGACGTTATTGAGTTCGTGCCGCCATTGCGACCTGATGGCACGTACGACATTTCACCGTATGATCCGTATGGCCCTACACCAGGAGAGTATGTTTTCTATTATGAGAGCAGTGATTTTTTTGGGCAGAATCTTTGCGGGGTGTACCGATTGCCAAATGGAAACACGCTTGCCACCAACGGTCCCGGCAGAGAACTACGAGAACTAAACTCAGATGGCGAAATCGAATGGCAACACTTTACACAATCCACAATTATGCGCGCCGTGAAGTATCCGCATTCGATACTAGACCCCATTATTGAAACTTGCGTTGGCGATACAAATCAGGACGGCAGTGTCAATGTAACCGATGTACTTTTAGCGGTTGGTGATTGGGGACAAAGTGATTCACCAGCCGATGTTAACGGCGATGGGATCGTGAACGTTTCTGACCTTCTTACAATCATAGATGCATGGGGATCTTGCCAGTAGTAACTAACGCAAGAGCTGTTGGCGCAAGCAATATTTACTTGAGCCGTAACTACTATTCGGGGGACTCCCCGAATCACAGAAGCAAGCACGACTGTTTGCGCAACAGCAAGCCATACCGAAGATATGTCTAGGCGATAAGGCACTCCCAAAGAGTGCCTTCCTGATAGCGCCACCCCGCTGCGCCGATAATACATATTATGTTAAATTGACAGTATGGCAGCATGATAGATAACGGCTGTTAACAACGGGTATACAACGATAACAACGGCTATGCTGCAGAACTGATCCCTATCAACTCAGGCCAATGTTCTCTAGAAGCAAACTCAGTATCTTCGCCACTCCCCTTCT
>CAZURP010000110.1:0-6091 GCA_964623715.1 uncultured Isosphaeraceae bacterium
AAACACGGTGATAAAGAAGCACAAAAACGTGTCGATGTTTTGTCTAGAGTGAACGCACTGCTCGAAGAAGAAAAACCCTCTCGCGAAGGTACTTGGGACGATACAGATCGCGCAATCCTCAAAAGTTACGGCATCATGACTTCAAAACCAATGCTCTATGTTGCGAATGTTTCAGAAGACGATGTGCATGGCGAATCGGACGCTGCAAAATATGTCGCGAAGTATGCACAAGAAAATGGCGGTGAATACGTCGCAGTTTGTGCTACGCTCGAATCTGAAATCGCCGAGCTTGACGAAGACGATCAAATTGAGATGCTTGAATCGATGGAGCTGACTGAGCCAGCTGTTGGCCCCCTCGCGCGTGCGTTAAACACGTTGCTTGGATTAAGTACGTTTTACACTGCGGGAGAAAAAGAAGTTCGCGCGTGGCCAATTCCTAAAGATGCGCCAGCTCCACAAGCCGCTGGCGTCATTCACAGCGATATCGAGCGTGGGTTTATCCGCGCAGAGTGTTATCATGTTGACGACCTGTTTGCACTGAACTCTGAAAAAGCAATTAAAGAAGCGGGGAAACTTCGAAGTGAAGGCAAAAACTACACAATGCAAGACGGCGACGTCGTAAATTTCTTGTTTAATGTGTAAACTGCAAACGTATGGACGAAGGCACGATTGGATTATGGGGTGGGATAGTTGGCAGCAGCATTGGCATTCTTGGTGGGATTATTGGAACGTGGATGTCTATTTGTAAAACTTCACCAGGGCGCCAGCGAGCATTCATGATAAAAGCAAGTGTTTTAGGTTGGGTTGGCATGCTTTCGTTTCTGATTTCATTATTTATTGTTCCAAAACCTTGGGTATGGGTAATATGGGTTCTTTATGGTCCAAGTTTGGCATTCTTTATCGTACAAACCAACCGTGGTCTATTACATAGGCAAGGAAACGCATGAAAAAATTAAAAGCGCAAACAAAAGTACGCGTCATTCTTGGTGCCCTCATTCTCTTCGCACTTCTGAGTGTCATATTCCAAGTTGAGCACACAAACCCTCCTGTGACCGGCGAAATTGAAGCTCCAGAAGAAATCATGGCGATTCTTAGGCGATCATGCTACGACTGTCATTCAAATGAAACGGTCTGGCCGTGGTATTCCTACGTTGCACCAGCTTCATGGCTCGTTGCAAAAGACGTCCGCGAAGGCAGAGAAGAGTTGAACTTCTCAGAGTGGGTTAGCTACAACACAAAACAACAAAACCACAAACGCAAAGAGTGCGGGGAAGAAGTTGAAGAAGGTGAAATGCCTCTTTGGTTTTACCTACCGCTTCATCCAGAAGCCAAATTGCAACCCAAAGACATTGAGTTGCTCATTTCGTGGAGTAACGGCACCCCGCGTAATGAGTAAGGTTTACCTATCTACATCAGCGTAACGAGCCAAAAAGAGGGTTATGGTCCGCTAACTCAAAACCACACTGAAAAACACAATAAACGCCGTCCACCAATTTGCATTTGCCCATGCACGATGTACTTTCATCATGGAAGCAGTGAGTTGTGATTGGTTCACACTCGTGAGGACTTGACCTCAATGGTGGTACTTCTGTACCAAAGTTTATTTTGTACATCTTCGAATCGAAGATAAGGAGAATTGAAATGAAAACAACTAACGTTGTATTAAGTGCTGCATTAGGTCTAGCGATTGCTGGCGTAGCACAAGCAAGCCCCTACCAAGGGATCAGCATTGATTCCTTAGGTGATATGGGCAACGGTGAAACATACCGTATGTATGTTGACATGGACGCTGGAACACGTGTTGATGCTATTTTTGGTAACTCAGTTGGTGGTTTGTCAATCGACACTGCCGACGGCATGAGTTTTTACCAAAACGGTCTTGGTGGAAATACTTCAACTAGTATCAACGCTGCGTTTTTCCCACTTGCGCCATCGCTCGAATGGGATTCCTACGTCACTATCGGTGCAGTAACCTCCAATGGTGATCCATTCGCGAACAATGCCCTTCTTGATATCGGTATTGACTTTGCGTCATTCAGCGCAGGCGGCGAACTCGCAACCGATAACGGTTCATGGTTCGTAACTCCAGTTGACCCACAAGGCGAAGAATTAGGCGGCCGTGTGCTCATCGGACAATTCACCGTAATAGGTGGTTCGGGCGACGGATACGCTGACCTTCTTGGTCAAGTCAGTATTCAAGGCAAAGACGCCGCTGGCGTAACTTTCCAAGAACTCGGTGTAGGATGGGCAGCTGTTCCAGCACCTGGTGCGCTTGCACTTCTTGGTCTCGCTGGTGTTTGCTCACGCAAGCGTCGAAAATAACACGAGATTCCTGCTTGCAGGAGTTTAACAATAATAATTCAGGGATTGACACAGCCGCGACTATCGCGGCTGTGTTTTTGGTGTAAATACAGCCATTAGATACAGATACACGCCAAATTCGCACGCTCTTAACCAAAGCGGCAAAGCGCGGTAGTCCGATAAATATAATTTTTTTTGCTTTTTTTCTCTTTATTTCACCAACATTGTGTTGATTTGCCTTCTTTAAGTGGTAGGGTACACATGGAAGCAATGTCTACACGGAGGTGTAGGCATAGGAAATTGATTCCGAAGCGCACGAGGCGCTGAGGAAATTTATTGTTTTATCCCGAGAATAACTCGGGAGAAAGAGAGAGTTTGATTATGAAATCAACTATCACATTGGGCGCATTGGGTGCATTAGCACTCGCAGGTGCAGCCCAAGCAACTCCATTTCAAGGGTTCACCGTTGAATCAATGGGCGATATGGGCTCCGGTGAAACCGTACGCTTGTATGTAAACATTGATTCGGGTAGTAGAATTGATGCTGTATTCGGCAACTCAGTTGGCGCTTTGTCAATTAGTGCTGATGGTGGCAGTTTCTACCAAAACGCTCTTGGTGGACCAACTTCGACAGCAATCAATTCTGCGTTCTTCCCTCTAGCACCATCGCTAGAATGGGATTCATACGTCACGATTGGTGCGTTGTACTCAAATGGTTCTCCTTTTGGTACCAATGCCCTTTTGGACATTGGTATCGACTGGAATTCATTTGAATCTGGCGGCGACCTTGCAACCGATAACGGTTCATGGTTCGTAACTCCAGTGGATGAACAAGGTGCTGAAGTAGACGGTATGGTTCTTATTGGTCAGTTCACCCTTCAAGGTGGCGCTGATTTAGTAGGCCAAGTCAGCCTTCAAGGCAAAGATGCTGATGGCAACACATGGCAAGAACTAGGCGTAACATGGGTACCTGCTCCAGGTGCACTTGCTCTCCTTGGTCTCGCTGGTATAGCTGGACGCCGTCGTCGACGTTAATCGTCAATGACACACTCAGTGCTCTTGCACTGAAGCATTTCGATGCAAAAACGCACCGCCGCAGTCTTCTGACTGCGGCGGTGTTCTTTTATGCAATATTCATCTACAATTGAACACGCGATGAAATCTTCGATGCAACTTGGGATCACAGCAACGGTTACATTCACCGTCACCGATGCAATGCAACCTCGTTTCGATGGAAAAATTGTGCACACCGTTTGCTCGACATGGGACATAGCGCACCAGTTTGAAATTGCTGCTCGAAAAGCACTTGTTCCTCATCTTGAAGATGGCGAAGAAGGCATCGGTGCGAGCTTGTCGATCAACCACTGCGCTCCCGCACCACGGGGCAGAGAAGTAATTGTCACCGCTACCGTGATCAAAATCGATGAAACAACCGTCGTTTGCTCAATTGAAGGAAAATGTGGCGAATCAACCATCGCCACTGGTGAACAAAAACAACGCATTTTCCCCGTTGAAATCGTCGAACGCATCATTGCAAACGCAAGCGAATAAATCACGATACGATAGTCAAAATGGACGAACAACATCTACTACACGAGGTTGACGGCAACGTTGCAATCATTCGTATCAACCGACCCAAAGTGCTCAACGCATTGAGCTTGCCGTTAATGTCGGATCTTGCAAACCTCATGGAACTATACGATAGTGACGACAACATTCACGTCATCCTTCTTTCGGGAAGCGAACGCGCGTGGGCTGCCGGTGCTGATATCGGCGACATGGCAACGGCGTCCTCCGATGAAATGCGCAAGCGTGATCAGTTTGCAATTTGGGAACAGATTAAAAGAATCACCAAACCAATTGTCGCAGCAGTCAGCGGTTTTGCACTAGGTGGCGGATGCGAACTCATGATGCATTGCGATATTATCATCGCTTCCGAAAACGCACTTTTCGGTCAACCAGAAATTAACCTCGGCATCATTCCAGGTGCCGGTGGAACGCAACGATTCACTCGCGCAGTTGGAAAAGCGACCGCAATGGATGTCGTGCTCAGCGGACGTTTTCTTTCTGCAAAGGAAGCACTCGACTTTGGGCTCATCAGCCGAATCGTTCCTAAAGAACATTGGTTTGAAAGCGCGTTGCACGTCGCAAAACAAGTCGCTGCCAAAGGGCCAATCGCGCTTCGCTCTGCGAAGGCTTCCGTCCTCAACGCTGAAGAACTCCCGCTTTCTGCGTCTCTTGCAGAGGAACGCGCACTTTTTTATGCACTTTTTGATACAAACGACCAAACCGAAGGTATGACGGCCTTCACAGAAAAACGACCGCCAAATTTCACTGGAACCTAACATGACAACAGCAACAACATTCGAAACAATAGAAGTCGTATTGGTCGACAACGTCTGCACCATCACGTTACAACGCGCAGATGTGCTCAATGCATTTGACAACACGCTTACAACCGAACTTGCAAAAGCATTAAAAGACGCTTCGCGAAACAAAGAGGCACGCGTCGTTGTCATCACAGGAAGTGGACGCGCCTTTAGTTCGGGGCAAGACCTCGCTGACCTGAAAGCAAAATACGTGCCCGGACACGAACCGCACCTTGGCGAAGATCTAAAGAATCGCTACGACCCAATTGTAAAACTCATCCACAAAATGGAGAAGCCAGTTATCGCTTCGGTCAATGGTGTTGCAGCTGGTGCCGGCTGTTCACTCGCCCTTGCATGCGACATGCGAATTGCAAGCGAGCACGCTTCGTTCATCGAGGTTTTCGTCAACGTCGGTCTTATTCCAGACTCTGGCAGCACATGGACATTGCCTCGGCTCGTCGGTTTTGGAAGAGCGATGGAGCTTTGTTTAACGGGGAGACCGGTGAAAGCTGAAGAAGCACTCGCTATTGGACTCGTCAACCAAGTTGTCCCATCAGATGAACTCGAAGCTGCAACAGCGAAACTTGCGAAGAGACTTGCTTCGCTTCCTGCCAAAGCGCTTTCCTTAACAAAACGATTGTTAAACCAATCTTTTGAGAACGATTTTAAAGAACAACTCGTACAAGAAGCGTTCGCACAAGAAACTGCAGGGCGAACGCATGACCATTTTGAAGGCGTTGTCGCGTTTATTGAAAAGAGAAAGCCAAACTTTACACACGAATGAATCCGATTCGACGTTCTCTTCGTATAGAAAGATAGATCATGAGTACACACGCACAACATCCAATTGGAGTCTTAGGCGCTGGAACAATGGGCGCTGGCATTGCGCAAACAGCAGCAAAAGCGGGATGGCCTGTCAAATTGTTTGACATTAACCAATCGCTCGTTGATCAAGCAAAAGAAAATATCACAAAGCGGTTCGTTCGGCTTGTTGAAAAAGGACGAATCACTGAAGAAGAATCCAGTGCCTGCCAAGCTCGGATTACAACGACTACGTCACTCAATGATTTGTCCGATTGCGATCTTATCGTTGAAGCAATTGTTGAAGACTTCGACATCAAAACAAACGTTTTGAAAGAACTTGGTGGAATTGCACCTGATGCAATCCTTGCAACAAACACTTCATCGCTCTCGGTCAGTGAACTCGGCACAGCGTGCGGGTTTGGCGACCGTGTCGTTGGCATGCACTTCTTCAACCCTGCACCCATCATGCCGCTTGTCGAAGTGATTCGTGGCAAAGATTCTTCAGAGACAGCAGTCCAACGCGCAACGTTGCTCGCTGAAGCGTGGGGAAAAACAGTTGTGCACGTTGCAGACACCCCCGGATTTATCGTGAACCGAGTGGCACGCCCGTACTACCT
>CAZURP010000111.1:0-288 GCA_964623715.1 uncultured Isosphaeraceae bacterium
AAGTCCGCGCATAAACGTGCCAGTCGTTAAGACAACCGCTTTTGCAAGCAGTGGCTTATCAAGCATGACACCTTGCACTACACCATCTTCAACTATCAATTCTTCGACAGTCGCTTCAATAATTTCAATGTTATTGCGAGTTGCAACCATCCGCTGCACCTCATCGCGATACGCGTCTTTGTCGGCTTGTGCCCTTGGTCCCCACACTGCAGGCCCCTTGGAAGTGTTCAACATTTTGAACATGATGCCCGTTGCGTCAATTGCGCGTGCCATTACTCCACCGAGCGC
>CAZURP010000111.1:298-6007 GCA_964623715.1 uncultured Isosphaeraceae bacterium
TTCCCAAGCCCGCCAATAGCGGGATTGCAACTCATAACGCCAATCTGCTTCGGGTCCATCGTGACAAAAGCAATGGTGCCCTTTGGTAAGAGAGACGAAGCCGCCCACGCTGCTTCAACACCAGCATGTCCTCCCCCAATTACAATAACGTCAACATGCCGAGCCATGCGTTGTTACTCAACATTCCATGTGTTCGAGCCAGTGATGATCGCTTGCAAATCTGCTTCGCCATTCTTTTTCACAACCTCGTTCACTTGGGAATGCAATTGCTCGTCATAGGAAGGACGTGATGCATCAACGTAGAACACACCGATGGGCTCTGGGAATTCTGGATAATATAGTTGGCTCAGCAAAAATGCTTGTGCAAGGTTGTTTTCGTCGTGCACAAGTAAATCTGATTCGTTGATTCCATCCCCGAGTGTTACAACTTCAACACTATCGCCGTTTCGACGAATGCCCTTGTCGCGATCTGCACCAAAAATAAGTGGCTTGCCGTTCTCGAGCAAAATCGTGTTGTCTGGCCGTGTGTCTTTTTGCGTCGCGTAGAACCACGCTTGGTGGTTAAACACATTGCAGTCTTGGTAGACCTCGATGAAGGAAGTGCCATTGTGGTTTGCCCCTCTGTCAATCAATGCAGTTAATCCCTTTACGTCAACGTCGAGGGAACGAGCAACAAACGTGCCTCCACTTGCAAGCGCAAGCGTGATTGGGTTAATCGGCTCGTCAAGCGAGCCGAACGGTGTTGACTTTGTTACTTTTCCAACTTCACTTGTTGGCGAGTATTGCCCCTTAGTTAACCCATATATTTTGTTATTGAGTAGCACAATATTAATGTCAATATTTCGGCGAAGCGCGTGCATGGTGTGGTTACCGCCGATCGAAAGCAAATCGCCATCTCCAGAAATCAGAAACACCTGCAAGTCTGGGTTTGCAATTTTTACGCCCGTCGCAAAGGCAGGCGAACGACCGTGTACCGTGTGGGCGCCGTAGGTATCCATGTAATAAGGAAAACGCGCCGCGCAACCAATTCCAGAAACAAAGACGAAATCTTCCTTCTTGACTCCAAGATTCGCTGCCATCTTTTTCATCGCCGTCAGTACAGCATAATCGCCGCAGCCGGGACACCATCGGACATCTTGATCACTCGCAAAATCTTTTGCTTTGTATGTTGGAAGTGCTACGTCTGTCATTTTGCACCCCCTTTCAAAATCGCTTCAATTCCATCGGCGAGTTCCTCCACAAAGAATGAACGGCCACATAAATTTTGAATGCCATGAATGTCAACGAGGAACTGACTTCGAAGAAGCATCCGCAGTTGCCCCGTATTCATCTCAGGCATAATGACGGTTTTGTATCTGCGAAGCACCTCACCCAAATTTTTCGGAAGAGGGTTAATGTAGTGCAAGTGTGCCGTTGCAACTGAAATGCCACGCTCTCGAAGCACCATTGCCGCTGTCAAAATACTTCCGCGCGTTCCGCCCCAACCTAGAATCAAGGTATCGCCTTCGCCTTTGACTTCAAGATGTGGTATCACATCTTGCAACTTGGTAATTTTTTCAGCGCGATACTTCGTCATCAGGGCATGATTGTCGTGGTCGTATGAAACCCCACCAGTACCGTCTTGTTTTTCTAGTCCCCCGACACGGTGCTCTAATCCAGGAGTGCCTGGGATTGCCCAAGGTCGCCCACCAGTTTCTTCGTCTCGTTTATACGGGAGGAATTCCTCATCCGTCGCTGTTGCATGCGTAATTTCGATCTTCGGAATGGTTGAAATGTCTGGAACAAGCCACGGTTCTGCCGCATTTCCTAACCCGCCTTCTGACAAATAAATCACTGGGCACATCGCTCGCATCGAAAGCCGTACCGCTTCAATTGCCATGTGGAAGCAATTTCCAGGGCTTGATGCTGCAACAACAATAACTGGGCATTCACCTGGCCTGCCAAACATGGTCTGCAACAAATCCGATTGCTCTGTCTTTGTTGGCATGCCCGTCGCTGGACCTGCACGTTGTACGTTTACAACAATCAGTGGAAGTTCCATCATGACCGCCAAGCCAATTGCTTCTGATTTTAGTGCAAGGCCAGGGCCAGAAGTTCCTGTCACACCAATCTGTCCTGCAAACGATGCCCCAATTGCAACCATAACTGCCGCAATTTCATCTTCCGCTTGCATAGTGCGTATGCCAAACTGTTTTAACCGCGCAAGGCCGTGCAACACATCCGATGCAGGAGTAATTGGGTAACTTGCATACACCAGTGGAGTGCCTGCTTTAGTGGCAGCGGTGACTAGTCCAAGAACTATTGCCTCGTTCCCTGATATTCTTCGGTACTCACCAGCTTGCAGCGCAGCTGGCGCGACTTCATACTGGGAAGGAAAAAACTCAGCAGTCTCACCAAAGTAATACCCCGCTTTAATCGCCTTCTCGTTTAACTCAGCAATTTCTGGTTTGTTTTTAAGTTTTCCAAAATAGGAATGTAATTTTTCGATTGTGGAATCAATCTCCCGAGAGTACAACCAAGAGATAATTCCTAGCGCAAACATATTTCGACAGCGGTCGATATCTTTTATCGAAATTTCTGATTCTTCGCTTGCGAGCGATTCCCGAGTCAAACGTGTCATCGGCACTCGGCAAATTTTGTACTTCGCATTGATGACTTCGTCGTCGAGTGGATTGTATCCCTCTTCGTACCCACACTTCTTAAAATTACTTTTGTTGAATTCGTCGTCATTGACAATCACTATTCCGCCGGGTTCAACATATTCCAAATTCGTTTTGAATCCCGCAGGATTCATCGCAACCATGGCGTTTGCAGAGTCGCCCGGCGTGTGAATGTCGGTTGAAGCAAATTGCACTTGGTAGCCAGAAACGCCAAACGTAGTGCCTTTCGGAGCACGGATTTCAGCGGGGAAATCAGGCGCAGTCGAAAAATCGTTCCCTGCAATCGCAACAATATTTGTAAAATGGGCACCAGTGAGTTGCATGCCATCGCCACTGTCACCACAAAAACGAACAGATACGTTTGAAAGCGAGGTGGTTTTGTCTGTTTTAGTATCTAACATGTCAGTTAATGCCTAAAAATGGGGGCTAAAAGTCCTTCATTGTACCCCTATCATCTGCAATTCGTCTACGGGTTGGGCTTTACCAATTATGTATTAATTGGTACACTACGTAGCTCGAAACGGAGTCCATGATGGCAAAAGCTACAGCAAAAACAATCGTCCCAAACACTGAAATGACATTCACTATTGTCAAAGCACCAAGTCGCCCTGCTTCACGCAAGACGATTGAGCGATTGATGTGGATGCAACCACAGGTAAAGAAGGACCATTCGATGCTCCAGCGTCGCCGAAAGCAAAAGGACATCAAGTACACCATCCGCGCTGGTCGCGTGTGGTTTGACCGTCCTCGAGCAACTCGTACAGTTCGTTGCGAACAAGGTGCGTCATTTACAATAAACGTTACTCCGCAAATCGTCAACGATTTGAAGAGCGTACAAAAGTACTTGTCCTTCTAAACAAACTGCAACATTGCATCAGCAATTGGGGATCGTCCTGTGGGCAAGCTATCCCCTGAAATCCACTCGACTGACTGGTATTCATTGTTGCGCAATATGGCTGTTTCACCGACTTGCATCCTGTAAATCAACTCCCACGTTTTCGTTTGCGAATCCTGAAGAATACCAACTTGAACCGGTTGTGACTGCAATGGCAATCCTGTTTCTTCGTGCAATTCATTTACGATAACTTCATCTGGATCTTTATCGGGTTCCACCGTTCCCGCAGGCGCAAACTCCCAGAGACCTTTGTAATGGTGAACACGCATGGATCGTTTCCCCCATAAATACTTCGCGCCATTTGTTGTGATTGCCTTGACCCCAAGCGGGCGAACACCAAGGTCAATCCCTTCGTTTTGCACAGCAAAAAAACGATATGCGCACGAAATCACGTGCATATTTGCTCCACCGTGTCCATTTCTATGCACGCCCAATACGTGCAAAATCCTGCCGTCGTAACAGGCTGGATTTTGTGCACATAGCATCTTCCATTTCGCATCAACTTTTTCGAGAGATATGCCTTCTGGAATGAAGACGCCATCTTGTTGATGAATCGTTGCGGGACGACGCAGTCGCATCAGCCGAATTCAATTCCTTGTGCCAGTGGCATGTCCGCGCTCCAGTTGGTTGTGCATGTTTGACGTCGCATGTATGCCTTCCATGAATCGGAACCAGACTCTCGACCACCACCTGTGTCTTTTTCACCTCCGAAAGCACCGCCAATTTCCGCACCGCTCGTGCCGATGTTTACATTTGCAATGCCGCAATCAGAACCCTCTGGTGAAAGAAATCGACCTGCATTTCGCATGGAGTTTGTAAAGATTGCACTACTAAGACCTTGGTCAACATCGTTGTGCATAGCGAGCGCCTCATCCAAATCGTTGATTGTAAAGATGTACAAAATAGGCGCGAACGTTTCTTCTTTCACCACCTCCGGCATCGTTCCTTGTGGCACTTTGACAATTGTTGGTTCAACAAAATGCCCGGGGCGGTCTGCCCATCGCTCGATTCCTTCAACACCCCCGCAAAGAATTTCACATCCTTCTGCCTTTGCTTGTTCAATCGATGCGCGCATATTTTCGACAGCTGCATCATTGATAAGTGGACCCATCAACGTGCTGTTTTCAAGAGGATCTCCAATTGAAACTTGTGTGTATGCATTTAACAATCCGTCTGTGATTTGGTCGACCACGGATTCGTGGCACAGCAAACGCCTCGTCGAAGTACATCGTTGCCCCGCGGTGCCGACCGCACCAAAGAGCGTTCCACGAATAACCATATCTATATCGGCGTCTTCCATAATGATAATTGCATTGTTGCCGCCGAGTTCAAGGAGTGAACGACCAAGACGACCACCTACAACTTCACCAACTCGCCGACCCATTCGGCAGGAACCTGTCGCACTGATGAGTGGCAGTCGACGATCGGAAATCATTGGCTCGCCCACTTCTTCGACGGATCCAATTATTAAACCAAACACATCACAAGGGTCACCATTTTCGGGTGTAAAAATATCTTGGTCTCGCATGACTTCGTGTGCGACATTAATCATTGCAATTGCAGTTAATGGAGTAATTTCGCTTGGTTTCCAAATGGTGGTGTCACCACAAACCGCAGCAAGCATCGAGTTCCACGCCCATACCGCGACAGGGAAATTGAATGCTGAAATAATTCCAACTGGACCAATCGGTTGCCACTGTTCCATCATCGCATGGCGCGGGCGTTCTGATGCAATAGTCAACCCGTAGAGTTGTCTTGAAAGGCCGACTGCAAAGTCTGCGATGTCGATACATTCCACAACTTCTCCAATGCCTTCTGGGAGAATTTTGCCACATTCCATCGTGACAAGTTCACCGAGTTGTTGTTCGTACTCTCGGAATGCATTGCCAATTCTGCGAACGATTTCGCCACGCGTTGGCGCGGGAAGCATTCGCCATTCTTTAAAAACGGCTTGGGAACGAGCAACAAGGTCGTTGTACTCCTCCGTTGTTTGTTTTCGCACAGCCGCTATGGGCTCCCCAGTCGAGGGGTTATACGAAATATAGTGGTTGTCCGTCGCTTCTGAGGCATCACAGACAAGCGGGTGATTAATAAGGTTGGTAAGTGTTGTAGTCATCTCGGTATTCTAGCACACCAAGAGGTGGTATTATCCCA
>CAZURP010000112.1:0-5939 GCA_964623715.1 uncultured Isosphaeraceae bacterium
GAATCGAATCTCCTTTTGGTGGGATCTCCTTCACCCAAGCGTTTCATTCCTCAAGCTACAAGGGTAGATATATGGGTATGCCGTGTGGACTCATGATCGAGTTTAGTGGCGCAATGATTTACCACGCTGGTGACACCGCCCTCTTTTCAGACATGGAACTACTCGGGAAAATCTATGAGCCCGATATAGCACTTCTTCCAATAGGTGACCGCTTTACCATGTGCCCAGAAATGGCTGGCGTTGCAGCAGAAATGATTGGCGCACCTGCCGCGGTGCCTATGCACTACAACACATGGCCGCCAATCGAAGTTGATGTTACTCGGTTCGCGCCGAAGGACGTTGATGTTGTTGTCATGGAACCCGGCGACGCCCTTGAGCTCGCTGAAGAATGAGCAAAGTAGACACCCTATTGCGCGGTGGGCAAGTTATCGATGTGCAATCTCGCACCATCAAACAAATTGATGTTGGAATCGAAAATGGAACAATAGTGCTTGGCGCGACTGATGCAAAAAACATAATCGAACTTGAGGGTGCATATATTGCACCTGGATTCATCGACGCACACATGCACGTTGAATCAACCATGCTTCCTCCAACATCTTTCGCAAAACTCGCCCTACCTCACGGCACAACTTCGGCAATTTTTGACCCACACGAAATTGCCAACGTACTCGGGATTCCCGGAATACAACTCATCCTCGATGATGCGAAAAATCTACCATTCGATGCATTCTTTGCAGCAAGCTCATGTGTCCCAGCGTCGCCACTTGAAACAAGCGGTGCGACATTGCTCAGCGACGACCTAGAACCTTTATTCGAAGATGAACGCGTCATAGCACTCGCTGAGATGATGAACTTCCCAGGTGTTATAAACAACGATCCCGAAGTGCATAAAAAAATAAAAATGGGGCTACGCCACGGCAAGGTTGACGGGCATTGCCCAGGATTACGAGGGAAAGATTTACTGAAGTATGTTTCGGCGGGAGTATCGAGCGATCACGAGAGCATTTCTGCGGACGAAGCACTCGAAAAACTAGACGCAGGCTTGCAAATCTATATCCGCGAAGGTAGTGCCGCAAAGAATCTAGAGGCGCTCCTGCCAATCATCACAGAAGTGAATGCACACAACATTTGTTTTTGCACCGATGATCGACACCCTGCAGATTTGCGTGACGAGGGGCATATCGATCATATCATCCGCAAGGCAATTTCTTTGGGACTCGACCCAGTGCTCGCAATCTGCATTGCAACCAAACATTCTGCAGACCATTATGCGTTAGACATGGTTGGTTCAATCGAACAAGGCAAGTACGCAAACCTTGTTGTTTTTGAAGACTTGCAAAAACCAACTCCAAAACAAACATGGCACCATGGGGAGCTTGTAGCAAGAAACGGCAACGTTATCGTTGATATTCCGTGCACCACGGATTGGAGTATCGCAAAAAACAGTGTTCATTTACCAGAATCATTCAAAAATAACGCATTCGATACGAGCTTGAAATCAGAACTGATTCGTGTCATCGGTCTCATCCCAGGGCAACTTTTCACTGAAGAACTTCACCTCAAAAGAAGCGATGAAGACGTATTAAAAATGGCTGTGATTGAACGCCATCACAACACTGGTACTATTGGAATTGGATTCGTTCAGGGTTTCGATTTTTCCGGCGGTGCGATAGCATCGACCGTTGGGCACGACGCACACAACATCGCTGTTGTCGGCGACAGTGATGAGGACATGTTTCTTGCAGCAAAAACTTTAGAATCCTCTGGGGGCGGGCAGTGTGTGGTGTCAAAAGGCAATGTGCTCGCACTCTTACCGCTTCCGATCGCTGGCCTCATGTCAGACGCTCCTCCGGAAGTTGTCATCGAACAACAGCAAGAGGTTCTACAAGCAAGTCGCTCCCTTGGCTGTCCGCTCGATGACCCATTCATGCCATTGAGTTTCTTACCACTCACAGTCATACCAAAACTAAAACTCAGCGACCTTGGACTCGTTGATGTTGACCAATTTGCGACCGTTCCCCTAGAAGTATGTCCAAAGTAAAACAAAATTTCGAAAACGACATTGTCATTGCAAAAAGAATTGCACGTGAAGCTCGCACTGGGTTTATGCCTTGGATTTTCTGGGGCGTAGCGGCTGCGTTTTATCTGTATGAATTCTTCGCACGAGTCGCTCCGTCTGTGATGAGTGACACACTTGAGCAAGACTTCAACATGAATGCAACGGAACTCGGTTTCGTCATGGGGTTGTACTACCTCGCCTATGCGCCGATGCAACTTGTCGTCGGCATCGCGCTAGACCGCTTTGGCTCAAAGAAATTATTGTCAAGCGCAGCAATTATTGCGGGCATCGGTTGTCTTGCGTTCGCACTTGCAGAAACAACTGCGGTTCTCGGAATTGGAAGAATCATGCTCGGCGTCGGCTCATCCTTTGCATATGTTGGTGCGTTGTATGTTGCCACAGTGTGGTTCCCACGAAGACGACTTGCACTCATCATGGGGATGACTGCTGCACTTGGCACGCTCGGCGCGGCACTCGGACAAGCTCCGCTTGAAGTTGCCGTGCAAGAATATGGCTGGCGCTCTGCTATGTACACCGCAGCAATTGGTGGACTCATCATTGCCATTTTCATTTGGCTTGTTGTTCCAAAGCGCCCAGGTTGGTTCCTTAAACTTGCGGAGTTAGAAAATGAAGAATCAACAGACAACATGTTCGCTGGGCTTCGCGATGTAGTTTCAAATGGACAAACTTGGCTCGTCGCATGCATAAGTTTACTTTTGTATGTTCCCATCTCAACATTTGGGGCGCTGTGGGGCGATGAGTACGTTGCGACTTCCGCAGGAGTTTCCGACGAACAAGCTGCATGGGCGATGACAATGTTGTTCTTGGGTTTAGCAGCCGGCGGGCCCCTCCTTGGCTGGCTTTCAGATAAATACAGCACAAGAAGAATGCCAATGTTCCTCGGCGGTGGACTATGTTCCGGCACGATGGCGATGCTTTTACTCGCCTCTGTTATGCCATTCTGGCTTACCATTTTCTTTTTGATGCTCACTGGTTTTTTTGCTGGCGCGCAAGCAATTACATTTGCACTAGCAGTTGAACAACACGCAACGTATTGCAAAGCGACCGCTGTTGCGTTTGTCAATTTCTTCGTCATGCTCGGTGGTTTTTTGTTGCAACCGCTCTTTGGTGCATTGCTCGATATGACTTCAGACAGCGACTCTTACACGGCTGGTGACTATCGAACAGCGCTCATTATTCTCCCCATTTCCCTCGCTATCGGAACAGTTCTCTGCCGTTGGCTCAAAGAAACTGACACACTATGAACATAGCTCTTGTAAGTTGTGACGACTTGCCCGGTTGGGAGGTAGACGACAACCCACTCATCGAAGCCCTTGAAAAACGGTGTGCCACAGTGCACCGACCTTCTTGGACAGCAGACATCGACTGGCAACAGTTTGACATTTCTGTCATCCGTACCACGTGGGATTATCACGAAAAAAAAGACGCTTTTGTTGCATGGTGCAAATCAGTTCCTCGGCTTTACAACAACGCAAATGTTATTGAATGGAACACCCATAAATCGTATCTTCATGACCTTGCAAGTCATGGCACTGCAATTGCTCCAACAGTTTGGATTAACAAAAACGAAATCATTGATGTGCAAAAAGAACTACGAAATTTTGGAACATCAAAGGGTTTTATAAAACCACAAGTCGGCGCGTGCGCATCGGATACCCTTCGATTCACTAGCGGCGAAGTTATAAACGCGCAGCAATTTCTTCTTGACAATGCACATCAAGACATGATGTTGCAACCGTACTTGCAAAGCGTGGAAACCGAGGGAGAGCTAACCGCAGTCTTCATCGATGGCGATTACACGCATGGCGTACAAAAAATTCCCGTCAGTGGAGACTACCGCGTGCAAGATGATTTTGGCGCAAGTGATATTCCGTATTCATTTACAAATGATGAGATTGAAACCATGAAGAACACTCTCAAAGCAGTCCCCGATCACTCTGAATTGCTCTACGCTCGTTTTGATTATCTTCGTGACAACGAAAACAATTTAGTCCTCAACGAACTTGAACTCGTTGAGCCCTCTCTATTCTTCAGACATTCTCAGGATTCAGCAACACGCCTCGCAAATGCAATCATCAAGCGGGTATGATAGAGCGATGCGAATCGCTGTTCTTTTATTTTTCCTTGTCAGCTGTGCCGGCACGAATGAACCTGAATCATTCGTTCAACAAGTCAAAGGGACTGATTTCGCCTTTGAAATGACCCCTGTATCAGATTCAAACGGCACTTTTTGGATTTCCCGAACCGAAGTACCTTGGGACCTGTATGACATCTTCTTGCAATTCATTAACAGCCCAGACAACTTATACGCAGGCGTTGACGCCATCACCGGCCCGACCCCAGCCTATGCTTCTGTTGACCGTGGATTTGGTCGCTCTAGCTATCCTGCAATTTCCATGTCAGCGCAAGCTGCTGAGTCGTTTTGCGCTTGGCTTTCCACGAGAACTGGAAAAACATATTCCATTCCAACAATTGCACAGTGGAACAAAGCAAATACCCTAGGTGATACTTCTTGGAATGAGAATAATTCAAATCGAACAACGCATCCAATAGCAACAACAGAACCAAACACACTTGGCATTTACGACATGCGAGGAAATGTCGGCGAATGGGTCACAACTAAAGACGGCCCGCGAGTTATCGGTGGAAGCTTCCGAACACCACCAAAAGAATTAGGTAAACATTCTTTGCTCGAAGCTGTACGGGAGTGGAATGTAACCGACCCACAACTGCCACGAAGTCCGTGGTGGTTTGCAGATGCCGACTATGTCGGGCTTAGACTTGTTGTAAATGGAGATTCAGATGAGTGATGTAACGAGGCGTGATTTTGTAAAAGCAGCTAGTGCAGTAACTGCTATTGGTGCAACAACCCTGCCAGCTTGGGCGGTGCAGGAGAAACGAGACTCGATCAAAATTGGTTTCATCGGTTGCGGCGGGCGCGGCACTGGTGCAGCAAATCAAGCATTAACTGCAAACAAAAACGCAGTAATCTGGGCGATGGGAGATGCATTTGAAGACCGCTTGTCTTCGAGTATGCAATCACTGGTTGGCGAGCAAGGGCAACGCGCGGAAGTTTCAAAAGAACGGCAGTTTGTTGGCTTTGATGCATTCCAAAAAGTTATTGATTCGGGTGTTGACATGGTTATTTTGACAACGCCTCCCCACTTTCGGCCAGAACATATCGCAGCGGCAGTAAAAGCAAAGAAACACGTCTTCTGTGAAAAACCGATGGCAGTCGACGGCACGGGCGTTCGAAGTGTCATGGCATCCGCTGAACTTGCAAAGAAAAATGATACGAATCTTATGTCCGGTTTCTGCTGGCGATACAACCCAGCGGTTCGTGCGACATTCGAACAATTGCACAACGGTGCAATCGGCGATATCGAATCGTATTTCGCTACGTACTACGCTGCGCCATTATGGACAAAGCCACGTAAAGAATCATGGAGTGACATGGAATGGCAAATGCGTAACTGGGTGCACTTCGATTGGCTTTCTGGTGACCACATAGTGGAACAAGCGTGCCACTCCGTTGACAAAATCAACTGGGCGATGCAAAACGAAGCGCCAATCAGTTGCACTTCTGTGGGTGGAAGGCAAATGCACGAAGGCGATGACCGTGGCAATGTCTACGATCACTTTGGTGTTGCGTATGAGTACGCAGATGGACGCCGTATGCATTTGCACTGTCGTCAAATGCCCTTCTGCTACAGCGACAACAATGACTTTATCACAGGCGCAACTGGTACTTGCACGGTGAACAGTTGGACGGGCGCACCAGAATTCAAAGGGTCATCGAATTGGAAATACACAGGCGAGCAGGCAAACATGTACCAAGTAGAGCACAACGTATTGC
>CAZURP010000113.1:0-5020 GCA_964623715.1 uncultured Isosphaeraceae bacterium
CGCTACTTGCAAGCATCGGATCCTGCCGCATGTCCACATAGACAACCATTGTCCGCGAACTTGTGTCATCTTCAGGTGCAACCCTTGAAACTCGTGCTGTCCAATGCCGTTTACCAAACCCTGCAGAACGAAGTTCCACTTCATCTCCGACGTGGACAAAGGATCGAGCGTGCGAAGGTAATCGGAGAGGAATTTCGACATTACTACTATTAATAACTCGAGCAATTCGCTTACCATTGCTTACCAACTCGCCAACACGGACATCAATCGATTGGAGTACACCATCGATTGGACTTACGACATGGCATCTTCGCACATTCTCTTTAGCAAGTTCTACTTCCGCGCTTTTTGAAGCGACAGCAGAAGACGCCTGCTCTTCTCTTGCAGGAAAACGGCTCGCGGATTCTTTTGCGTTAATTGCGACAGACGATACTGCAAGCAATTTCTGTTTTGCACCGTCAACTTCTCTTTGTTTCGCGCCACCTCGATCAAAGGCATCCTGCACACGAGCAAACTCGGCTTCTGCTAACTGCCTGTCTTCTTCTGCAAGCACGGCGCGCTCATCAGCCGCATTTCTCTCAACTTCAAGAATAGAGAGTGCAGATTTTGCAGAAAAGAGAGATTGCTGCGCACGAATCAGTTGTTGTTGATAATCTGCATCATCAAGCTCAACGATTAAATCTCCTCTCTTCACCCTGCGTCCTGCTCGTGTGTTGGGCGGCAGAGTCATTACTGTCGAAGCTATTTCTGCTGGAATATCAGCATGTTGCATTGCATCAGCAGTGCCATATCCAACGGTTCTACGTTGCACTTGGATGGGGCTCGCCTTAATTACAACTACTGCCGGCAACGCACGCTCGCCAGTAACTACTGCTAGCTGGGGCTTCGTGTTTACCAACGCCATCACAATTCCGATGGAGATAGAGATCATGACAATCACGACGACAGCGCGAGTCGCAAAAGAGATAAGTTTATTTGTAGCCATAGTCCAATATGATACCCCATCGAAATCTGATACGCTCCCACTTATGAGTACTTCCCTTAAAACTGAAGAGGTCAAACATGTCGCTAAATTATCTCGACTCGCACTTTCTGATGCTGAGATTGAAAAAGCAAAAGAAGACCTTAGTACAATCTTTGAACATATCAGTCGACTGAACACGATCGACACCAACGGCGTTGAACCGCTCGATCATCCGACTGAATTGCAAAATCGAACTCGTGACGATTCCATAGGTGAAGCCCTCTCGCAACAGCAAGTGCTTGCCAATGCGCCTGCGGTGAAGGACGTCTATTTTGCTGTTCCCAAAGTTCTCGGAGGTGACGCATGAGTATCCTCAACGGAACAGATACCTTTAATGCATTCCGTGAACTTTGGGAGTGCGACAACAAGCCGCCAAGTGGCGCTTTGCAGGGAATCACCGTTGCAGTAAAAGATAACATCGTTACAAAACAAGGAACAACCACGTGCGGTTCTAAAATGCTTGAAGGGTACAACAGCCCATTCGACGCAACCGTTATCCGTCGACTTGCGCACGCTGGTGTAACATTTGTTGGTAAAACAAACTGCGACGAATTTGCTATGGGTTCTTCAACAGAGCATTGCGCCTGGGGGCCGGTACTAAACCCTTGGGATACAGCACGCGTTCCTGGGGGCTCTTCGGGTGGAAGCGCTGCAGCAGTTGCTGCAAGACTTTGCAGGACTGCGCTTGGTTCCGACACGGGTGGTTCGATCCGCCAGCCAGCTGCGCTGTGTGGCATAGTTGGATACAAACCAACGTATGGTCTAGTGAGTCGATATGGTCTCGTTGCATTCGCGTCAAGTCTTGATCAAATTGGCACTTTTTCAAGAACGGTCGAAGACGCTGCCTTTATTTTCGAAACGATGGCTGGATTTGATGAACTTGACGCAACATGCCGCGAAGAAGCTGCGCCAGCACTCAGTAAAGAGTTACTTACGCCTGTGCGTGATTTGCGCATTGGTATTCCTTCTCAATATTTCACTGATCAAAATGACGGAGATGTAAACAAAGCTGTAACAGAAGCCATTGAAACATATAAAAAACTAGGAGCAACTATCGTTCCACTAGAACTTCCTTTGACAGATGTCGGAATCTCTACGTACTACGTTCTTGCACCCGCAGAATGTTCAAGCAACTTGGCAAGGTACGACGGTATTCGATACGGACACCGTACAGAAAAGAAATGCAAGGACTTGTTCGAACTCTATTCTGAAAGTCGCGCCGAAGGTTTTGGTAGCGAAGTAAAGAGAAGAATTATGCTTGGCACGTACGTGCTCAGCAGTGGCTATTACGATGCGTATTACAACACTGCGCTCAAAACTCGACGACTGATTTGCAGGGAATACGAGGAAGCATTCTCGAAGTGCGACGTTATCCTTGGGCCAACAACTCCTGCACCAGCATTTAAACTTGGCGAAAAAGCAGATCCGCTTTCAATGTACATGTGTGATGTGTACACAGCAAATACAAACATCGCAGGCATCTGTGGCATTTCTATTCCTTGCGGTTTTTCAACAGTTGAGGGTACGTCGCTTCCAATCGGCCTACACTTACAAGGCGCCTGGTACGATGATGCAAAACTACTTCGTATCGCCCAGATGTTTCAAGGTGCAACCGATTTTCACAAACAAGTTCCAGAGTGCGTCAAATGATTGGGGTCGATATCGGAGGGACAAATTTGCTTGTTGGCATTGTTGAGAATGGCAAAGTTTGTAAGCGGTCGCACCAAACGATTGTTGAAAAGGGCAATTTTGAAGCTGTTGTGAAACAAACGTGTGATGCAATCCAAACACTCACGGGAGACCCGATTGACGCCGTTGGAATTTCCGTCGCTGGCAGTGTAGACGCTACAAATGGGATTGTCCTTCGCGCTCAAAATCTTAACTGGGTTAACGCGCCTCTGGCTTCATCTGTTTCTTCTATTCTGAAATGCCCCGTAGTCATCGAAAACGATGTAACCGCGGCAGCGTGGGGCGAGTTCCATTTTGGTGCAGGAATTGACGCGGAGTCGATTTTTGCCGTGTGGGTTGGAACGGGTATTGGTGGTGGCCTTATCCTCAATGGCGAGGTATGGCGAGGCCCTCTAGGTACAGGCGGAGAATTCGGAATGGGCATCAGCGAGAGCGACCCATCGGCGCCTGTTCGAGTCCTTGAAGGCTTTGCAAGCCGAAGCGGGTTGCAGCAACTCTTACACAATCCTGCTCTTGATTCTGCGATGATTGCTTCTACTTATGGACATGATAAATATATAACCGAGGCGGTACATGCTGGAGCGCGCCGAATCGGCACTGCTATTGCGAACGTCATTACCCTTCTCTCTCTTGACAAAGTGGTCCTTGGGGGTGGTATAGTCGAGGCGCTCGGCGAACAATATGTAGAAGTGATTCGAGAACAATTCTACAACGATGTCTTTCCTGCGCATTGCAAACAATGCGAACTCTACACAACCAAACTCGGCCCAGACGCCGGACTTCTCGGCGCCACCTCCCTTATCCACTAACGAGAACTTACTACGTCTCAGAGCCACATTTAAATATGACTCTGAGACGTATTAATTTTTGGAATAAAAAAAGGGCTCTTGCCGGCCAAGAGCCCAATCTTTTTTAGGAAATTGATTTAACCTAGCAACAGGACGTGGAAGCGTTTGTCTGTTGCACAACCTCTTTCTCAGGTTACGGTTTTCCCTAACTTTTCTCAGCACCAACAAAGCACTGATCCTAACAATGCCGAATTCATACGGCTTGCCCGTCCCTTGACACACCTTTTGAATTCGGCGAATCCATCAAATTCACTCTCGTGAAAGTGACTATGATCCCTCGCCCCTCCTAACGGCGAACAATCAGTGTGTTCTATATCCGGCTAACGGACATATGTAATGTGTACTATTTACGAATAAATGTCAAGTTTTATTATTCTTTATTTTTAAAATAATATGTATTTGTACTGTAATTTAGATGCACATTTCATTTAAAGCCAGTAGAAGGCGCTCTAGGTGCATTTCTTTCGAGTAAAGTTGTGCACTCACTCGCACCATTCCACGTCCGTATAACGGAAACACCGGCACTTCAATACGGTGTTCTTCGTAGAGTCGATCTCGAAAAGCGAGGCAATCCTCTACTGTATCGGGGCTCCCACTTGGCAAAGGGACAGTCACCATGGAACCCACCATGGATCCGTCAAGGGGAGAGAGAGGCTCAATTCCCCAAGCTTCAATCAGTTGCTTTTGCATCGAAACTGCAAGAGCATGGTTATGTTCACGAATAGACTTCCATCCAAATCCTTCACCCCACTTCACTGCCTCAGCAGAACTAATCCAAGCCGTTACATCCCTTGTGCCTTGCCAATCAAACTCGTTCGGCAGTCCCTGCCCATACCAATGGCTGACAGTCATAGGATGTGTCATTTCGCGTGTCGAGGTCGAAGCCCACAAAAACCCAGCACCAAGTGGCGCACAAACCCACTTATGTAAATTGCCAACGTACCAGTCAGCACCGATTGCATCAATGTTCAAACCAAGCATGCCTGGCGCATGGGCTCCATCTACCAACAACAAAACGCCTTTTTCTCTGCACAAACGTGCAATTTCTTGTACCGGAAAAACAATCGAACTTGCAGAAGAAACATGGTCAATGACAAGCAGTTTAGTTGAGGGCGTAAAAGAACGAGCTATCGCGCGTGTAATCTCTTCTGGTGCATGCACAGGCAACTCTATATGTACTTCTCGATACGAACACATTGCATCTTTTGCAGTTCTTGTTAGTAGTTGGCGAACACCGTTGTACACCAGTGAAGTTGTCAAAATTTCATCACATTCTTCAAATCGCAGGGACTGAACAACACAACCGACACCCGTAGTCGCATTGTCAACGAACCCAAATCCTTCAGGGTCAGCACCGAGAAAAGATGAAACGGCTTGCCTCGCTTTATCTACTCTATTTCGTTGCCTGTCTAAAAAATTGACTGGTTCTGCTTCTAGTTCTCGTTTTAGATCAAGTTGG
>CAZURP010000113.1:5030-5851 GCA_964623715.1 uncultured Isosphaeraceae bacterium
CAAAAACAGAACGTACTCGAGCGCCAAAACTACCATGGTTGAGGTAGGTAAAGTTCGGATCAAGCATCCAATCAACAGAATGTAGTGGTTCAGGAATCGCACTCACGGTAGTAATAATAACGATATTCAAAACAGTTTGACATTATGGTTATGTTTGCCTAACATATACCGTACAACCTGCCGATAGGTTACATGAAGACAGGAGTAACAACCATGGAATTACCACTAGTACAACTCGGACCAAGCATTGAATACGGTACTACGTATTTTGGGGAGGGGAATCGAATTATTGCCGTTGCCGGAGGTAGACCAGCAACACCACCGCCAAACTATCGAAGTGCTCGTGCCAAATCACTTCTCGACCGACTGCTTAGAATTGATCGTGTGTTCTTCTCCCCCGCCGCCGCCGCAAGCGAAGTGCTGACGCACGCTACTGGGCAGGAAACTCCAAAACGTAAACCACGGCAAAGCAAGATCGCCTCTTTGCTGACTCAATTACATCACAATGCAGAGAACGTTCTCTGCAAGGTAAGCCAACTCACACTCTTTGAACGCGCAACCACTTTAGCAAAGGATCATGACGATGAACCTCACTCCAAAACAACTCGAAGTCCTCGAACTCATCAGAAAATGCCAGAACGATCACGGGTATTCACCAACCATGCAGGAACTAGCCGAGCAAATAGGCGTCAGCAAGGTAACGGTATTCGAACGAATCGAAGCGTTAATCCGCAAAGGCGCATTAACGAGAGAAGCAAACAGAGCACGCTCTTTATCGATTGCTGACGCACTCGCTGAAAAATACGAAGAAGAAGAAAACC
>CAZURP010000114.1:0-5824 GCA_964623715.1 uncultured Isosphaeraceae bacterium
CAATCCCATACTTTGCACAAACATCGTACCAAATCAATGGGTCAAGTCGACCACCAACTGGAATGCCATCCAGAGAACACGATTGGTCAAACATTTCAGCGCAAGTTTCTTCTATCGAACGAACACCAACACCCTCAGAAGAAAGCATCGTGCCATCGATATCAAAAAGGACAAGCATTACGCGCAAGCAGTTGCGACTGCGGATGCTACTTTTTCGGCAGCATCTGCAAGATCAGTCGCAGTTTGCATCGTTGGCAACTCTGGCTGTGCGGCTGTGAGTATTTCTCTTGCCGTTTCGACATTTGTACCTTCGAGACGGACAACCAACGGGACCGTGAAACTCACTTCTTTTGCTGCAGCAACAATAGCTTCTGCAATAACGTCACATCGCATAATGCCACCGAAGATATTCACAAGCACGCCTTCAACTTTTTCGTCTGACAATATAATTTTGAATGCTTCGGTGACTGTTTCAAGTGTCGCGGCACCACCAACATCAAGGAAGTTAGCAGGGCTACCGCCGTGCATTTTGATGATGTCCATCGTTGCCATCGCAAGGCCTGCACCATTTACTAAACAGCCGATGTTACCATCGAGCGCAATAAAGTTAAGATCAAACTTCGCAGCTTCTAGCTCTGCAGCATTTTCTTCTGTTGGGTCAAACATTTCTTGTAAGTTTTTGTGACGGAACAACGCGTTGTCATCAAAGTCAAACTTTGCATCTATCGCAAGCACTTCACCGTCAGGATGTTCGTCCGTTGCCGGCGTGATAATCAATGGGTTGATTTCCGCAAGCGATGCGTCCGTCTCGCCAACTAACTGTGCCATTTTCATCATGATGGCTGCGGCTTGGCCAACTTGTTTTCCCTTGAAGCCAACCGTAAACGCCATTTCGCGTGCTTGGTACGGTTGCAATCCAGCAAGCGGGTCTATGCGAACAGTCTTAATTGCGTCTGGTGTTTCATGTGCTACCGTTTCGATTTCAACACCGCCTTCGCTCGAAGCGATGAGTGCGTTTGCGCCTGATGCTCGATCGGTTGTGATTGCGAGGTAATATTCACTTTCAATATCAACGCCGTCTGCGATAAGAACTTTTGTCACATCAAGGCCTTCTGGGCCGGTTTGCACGGAAACCATTTTGTTACCAAACATAAATGCTGCCGCTTCATTGGCCTCATCTGCAGTTCGACACAGTTTGACAAAACCCGCCTTACCGCGACCGCCTGCGTGAACCTGCGCTTTCACGACAAGCAATGTTGCCCCGCCATCAAAGAGTGCTTTTGCAACATCGTTTGCGGCATCAATCGATGTGACCATCGTGCCTGAGGGGACTGGAATTCCTGCTTCTGCAAGAAGTTGACGTGCTTGGTATTCGTGAATTTTCATGGAATAGACCATTATACAGCATCAAATAAAGACTCGTTTCTTTAAAGGTAGTAAAGAAAAACGGAAAAAATGAGTAAATTATCTCACGCCCTTGCGAAAAATGGCGCATACTATTTATAGACAACTTACGGACTCCCAGACTGGGACGATTCCTAACACCATGCCCCATAGGGCAACACGGGCTCTTGAAGTACCGTTTCGTGGGATATACGAGAGGAGCCGTCCCAGTCTTCTTTTTTACGCAATTTCATTCAGCAAAATCGACACAATCAGCGTATCATGTTGCATAGTTGAAACAAACGAAGTGTTTCAAGCGTTGTACTTATGTCTTTTTTACAGCGCGCCGAAAACTTTATACACAGGAGGTTCATCAATGAACAAAACACTACTTGGACTAACATTAACTGCAATCGCAACCACAACTATGCTTGGTTGCAATAAAACAGAAGAAGGCGCGGCATGGGGCGCAGGAATCGGCGCTTTGGCTGGACAAGCAATCGGTGGTGATACTGGCGGCACCTTGATCGGCGCAGGTGTTGGTGCAATCGTTGGTGGTGCAATTGGCAACGACCAAGAGCAACAACAGCAACGACAACATCGCCAACAACAAGCTGATGGTTCGACTATTCACCGAACAACCATTCACGAAACATTGAATCCTGACGGCACTGTTACTCGCACTGGCACGACCACGACGACATCAAGCCAAACAAGTGATGGCTACACTGGATTGGAAGATTAAGTTTTGGTTAGATTCGTTTTTTTAGCATTAACAATTTTGTGTACAGCGACCGCTTGCACAAAGACGCAGAAGAATTCCCAAAGAACCCAACCGATAGATGCAATCGTGAATGGCACATTTGCCACTGACGAAGCAATGCAAGAAGAACGTGTTGAACAAAGTGATTACATCGCAGAACAAGAACGAAGATATGAATAACAAGGAAAGAATATCTATGAAAAAAACAGTAACAACAATCGCAATTGCAGCAACGTTCATCGTTGCAATGACTGGCTGCAATAAAACACAAGAAGGCGCAGGGGTCGGCGCTGCAGTCGGCGCACTTGCTGGTCTCGCTATCGGTGGTGACACCGCCGGAACGCTCGTCGGAGCTGGTGCTGGTGCACTCGTCGGGGGAGCCATCGGCAACGACCAAGAAGACTAACCTATACATTTGATTAAACCCAAAAGGCCCCTACTCACCTGAGCAGAGGTCTTTTATTATTTAAGTTAAACACCTAAAAGGATTTTTATCCGCTAATGACTTTTTGTTTTTCAAAGTGACAGTCACTTTGAAAAACAAAAAGTCATTAAGCACAGCCGAAACCGTGCTGAGCCACCCACGGGAGTCGCACACAAGTGAATGCCAAAATCGTTTGCTTGGGTCCGACGATGTGGGTAAGCAGTGAGAGACTTTGTGAAGGAGAAAGTGCCCTGGCTTTCGACTTTGCCAAGTCTCTCATTGCAGAGTGCCGCGCTGCGCGGCACAGGCTCTTTTAGACTGCCGACTTTGTCGGCGTAGGAAAAAAGAGCCACCCACGGGAGTCGAACCCGTGACCTAAGCTTTACGAAAGCTTCGCTCTACCAACTGAGCTAGGGCGGCGTAAAATGTTAAAGCATGGGACTATTACGGGAGAAAAATCATCACTGATGTGTCTGGATGATTGAGCGCACCATTTAAGCGAGCAGCCGCATCGGCTAATGTACCAGTTGAGTTTTCAGCAAGGGCAACGACACGATCAAGTTGCCAACCCTCAGCAAAACTGCCCCACCGTCGAACGGAGCCTGCTGCTTCGTCGAGAAGCATCACTTGTGTGTCAGTATTGTTACTCGCAAGTGCGGCATCAATCAACGCGCCCTGCGCTTCTACGCTATCGATCATCGAAAGTGTTTCAGCGATTACTTGTTGCGAATCAACATCTGAACTCCCAAGAGCTTCGACCAATTGCGAGGTCGCATCTTCAACTCGAAGTACAGAATCAGCCAACGCTATATCTCTCAAGACTGAAAGCGCGCGAGCTGAGAATGCGCTTTGTTCTTCGTAACTCAAACGGCTTCCAGAAGAAACATACATAAGGTCCTCGATAAGCGCGAGACGCGTTTGATTTGATTTATCAATGTGCGTGATAGCAACGTTTGCGGTTCCCGCAAAAATATTTGCTAGTGCCTGCTCATCAGCGTTTGCCGCAAGAAGAAGGACAGGAGAAACGACTGTCTTCGGAAGTAACGAAGCGTTTTGAGCCACCAGTTGGCCATGTTCTGCGCTTCGAGCAATGGCAACTACCAAATCAATACCTGCAACAGCACCAGCGGAATCAATCGCTTCGTCAACTGATGTTCCTTCTCCAACAACCGTCCAATCATTGGAAGTCAAGAAAGCACGTACTTCACGACGAACATCCGCGTCGTCACCAACAACTACTGCAAACTCGTCGCCTTGTTGGCGGATGGCAGAAGCAAGAAGTGGAACCACGCGGTAGCTTCCTTCAAATACATTTACTGGAAGTGTTGAAGCAAGCGTAAGTGCTGCTTCGTACTGCACGCGCCTTTCAGGATAACTCATCGCCTCAACAATTGGTTGCGAGCCAGCACGTAAAAGCGCTTCAGCACCCGCTGTTTCTGAAAGAGCGTTGATTGACTCAAGGACAAGCGGTGTATCGTTATCACCCAGTGAGGTCGCAAGAACGAGCTGCGCAATCTTTGGGCCGAAAACAGTTGCATAAAACTCAGGGCTATAAGCAAGATCTCCAAACACAAGATCATTTCGGCCCGCAAGAGCTCGATTGCGCCGGAGGTTCGCGCCGACAAAGGTGCTCATTGCAGATGCATTATCAGAATCAGTTGCGAGGGCTTGCGACGCGAAGTCCATTGCCATGACGTCGAAAAACGCTTCTTCTGGAACGTCAAGAGCGATTAATTGGTTACCCGAATCCCATTTCCAATAGAGATTCATTCCGCCAATAGGTTGAGGCTGGAGTGAAGTTTCACCGTTGTAAAAGCGATTCGCAACAACTGTTTGTTGCGCAGAAAGGTTGCCAGCATTTTCATCCATCCCAAGCATACCGAGTGCGATTTTCGCAGCAACTCGAGCCTCTTCCGCATTGCTCGCGTTGTTTGCGCAAGTCATAAGTGCAGGCCCAGCGTGCTTGTACCCGATTTCGCCAAGAATCTTTGCAACAAACACCTTTGATTCTGCATCAACGTTTGGCAACGCGACCGCAAGTGGTAACACTGCATCTCGCCCAATTCGCACCAGCATTTCTGCTGCATTCCGAACACCACCGATATCACCACTATTTTGTAATTGTCGAAGAAGCAGCGGCACCGCGTACTCCCCTGCTTCTTGCAAGCGTTCGTCTGCAAGAATTCGTTGCCTTGTTGAACCATTAAGCAGTTCGATTGAATCTGCCAAGTTTTCTGCATTCCTGATAACGCTCACTCGTCCTGCTTCAAACTTGTCTTCGATAACGGAAACGAGTGGTTCAAGGTCTTCAATAAACAAAGCCCAACCGATTGCTCGGTCAAAGCGTTGATGTCGATCTTTGGTTTCAATGACCATCTTGTAGAAGTCTTCGTTTGACATATCGTCTCGAAGCAGGACCAGCGCGTACGCGTCTGTCATCTCCACATTTGCGATGAGCGCGTAATGGATAAAGTCGTCAAGTGCCGTTTCTACGTCTGCGTCCTGTGCTTGAATAGCGGGTTGGAACACGATAAATGTGAGGGCAAAAAGTGCGAGAAAAAGACGATTTCTAAAATTGAACATTCAAAAACTCCGTTGAGATACCTTAAAACGACCGCGATAGTCGCAAACAGAAATGCAAGGCGTATCTTACCCTTTTTTATCCATCCCCGAAGGGGGTAAATACTCTATATAATCCTAATTGTCAGGGCGTCATGCAGTTGGTCTGTATGATTGGCACACCAAAAGTGCCAAAGGGAAGGTGGTGAAAAACCACCGCGGACGCGCCGCCGTAACGAGAACGTCACCTCAGTCGAGGTTTGACGCAATTTGCTTCAGTGCCACTGCTTTTCAGCGGGAAGGCGAGCAAAATTGACTCGGAGCCGGAAAATCTCCCCTGATATTCAGTGTTGCCTGCGCGAATCAGGCCACGGCGCTGTGCCCATGAGGCATTTCACGTGACGTTCGCAATGGCCTAGTATGGAGATCGCGAATGTCGCCACTCACAATTATCGTTTTTTCACTCATCACAAACCCTTGGGCTGACTCAGTCGTTTCTTTCGATGAAGGCGTCGGCGGAACCGAGGGGTACAACCTTCCAGAAGTATCACTCGGCGAACCAAGTCGATTCACGGGCGAAGGAATCTGGCCGGGCGTTGTCAGCCCTTTCAATGCTCCTTGGGTCGCGGATGAAATCGTTTCCATCGGCGCTGGTGGTTCCCTTGTTGTTGCTTTTGGTGAACCTGTCCAAAATG
>CAZURP010000115.1:0-5804 GCA_964623715.1 uncultured Isosphaeraceae bacterium
GCCAGCAACACGACTTTAGAATCCAACTGCTGTTGCAGACATTGTGGTAAAGCCGGCGCCACCAACACCGTTGTTTATTGGCGAGGAAGCGCCCGCTGTCTCCGTTGACCACTGGATCAAAGGCGACTCGATCGATGGTTTTGAAGATGGGCAAGTCTACGTCATGGAATTTTGGGCAACATGGTGTGGCCCTTGTGTTAGTTCTATGCCGCACCTTAGTGGCGTCCAAGAAGAATACGGCGACAAAGTAAAAATTATTGGCGTCTCAAGTGAAAAGGCCCCTGAAATCGTCACTGAGTTTCTTGCTAAAACAAACAAACGAGACAACAAGCTCAACAACGATCGAATGCGCTACACCGTCGCGGTTGACCCAGACCGTTCAACTTCGAGAGTATTCATGGAGGCCTCCAACCAACGTGGCATTCCAACTGCATTCATTATCAACGGCAATGGCCAAGTTGCGTGGATTGGTCACCCTATGTCCATGGACGAGCCACTAAAAGAAGTTATTGAGGGCACGTGGGATCTTGAAGCTGCTGCAACCGCTTTTCGACTCGAAGCTGAGCAAGAAATTGCGATGAAAGAAATGAACAGCGTGTACCAAACAGCGCGAACAAGCGGTGACTGGGATACATGGATTACAGCGATTGACAACTTTACAGCAAAGTACGGTGGAAACGCTCGAATGGAAGAAGCAAAATTCCAAGCTCTGCTCACAGGGAAAAAAGATAAAAAAGCAGCGTACGCTTGGGCGAAGAAAATGGTGAAGAAGGCATGGGATAATGCACAATCCCTCAATGCAATGGCATGGGGCATTGTGGATGAAACACCAGAGGACCTTCGCGACCTTGACTTTGCTCTACGCGTCGCAAAACGCGCGAGCGACCTCACGGACAATAAAGACCCGATGATTCTTGACACGCTCGCTCGATGCTATTGGGACATGGGCAAGAAGTACAAAGCAATTGCTTGGCAGGAAAAAGCTGTTGAATACCTTGGGGACGATGAAATGAATGCATCCATCCTAGAAACCCTTAACGAGTACAAAGCGACACTTGCAAATGTCGATGAATAAGTAGAATTTCATTCTTCTAAAAAACGGTCGCGAGCGCGGCCGTTTTTTTTATGCGATTTCTACTTCTTTGCCTATACCGTTTGAAGTGTAAACTGCCTCAACAACTTGCTGCACAAGACGACCATCTTCGCCAGACCCAGCTCCCGCATCAAGTGACTCTGATGCGATAGCATTTGCAAAAGCTCGATGCTCACCATCGAACGCATCGTTCCACGCATCATCTAGTTCGATTGAAATTGTTTTTACCTTCGGAGTACCTTTGTCAGAAAAACCGAGTGTAATTTCATTTTCCCAAAGATCAATTACCATCGCGCCCTTTGTGCCTTCGAAAAGAAGCCCATCCTTCATGGTTTTCTCAGGAAGATGCGTCGCCCAAGCAACATCAAACTGGAACGTCGTACCACTCGCATCCGTAAGCAGGGCACGCACTCGAGCTTCTACGTCAAACGTACCGCCTACTTTGGGAGTTGACCACATTTCATCGTAGGCATACGTTCGTTCTGAGAACTGCTGAGTGCATTTGCCAAGGGCTCGAGTTGGTGTTTTTTTTGCTGTGATATGCATCGCAACATCAATCAAGTGCACGCCGATATCGATTAAGCAACCCCCGCCACTCCGTTCTTTGGTCGTAAACCAACCACCCAAACCCGGGATTCCCCGTTGCCGAAGCAAGGTTGCTTGGACATGGTGTATCTCTCCGAGATCTCCATTCTCTATCATTTGCTTCGCAACCTTTGCAGCAGGCGAATACCTACAAACAAAACCCATCTGTAGTACCTTGCCTGAGGCATCTCTTGCTTGAAGAATGTCGTCGCATTGCTGCAACGACATCGCCATTGGTTTTTCGAGAAGTACATGTTTTCCTGCTTCTAATGCAGCAATCGCAAGTGTCGCGTGCTGGTCATTGGGCACCGCGACTACAACGCCATCTATATCCTCTTTTGCAAGGAGTGCATCAACTGAATCTTCAACTGAACATCCGTGTTTTTTTGCGAATGTCGACGCTCGTTCTGTTCGCGGGTCATGCACCGCAACAACTTTCGTACCGATTCGATCTGCGGTTTCAGCATGCACGTTTGCAATCATGCCAGCACCGATGATGCCAATTCGCGTCATCGAACAGACTCAATTGTTTTTTGAAACTGAATGTCGCGCGCTTCAAGTTCTGCGAGTAGCCGCGTCACGACATGTTCGTTTTCACCGAAGGTCTCAGGAGGGTGTACGCCTGGAGCATGAATAGTGCCGTCGGCAAGCATGCGCCCCATTGCCGCCGCGGGGAACCCAGTGGTTCGAGCCATGCTTGACTGATCTTTTTCCGCATCGTAATAATCAAGTAAATCCCAGTACAGCAATACGTGTTCTTCGCCGAGCGTACCCTCGGCTTCAACGCGCATGACTGTCAAGTCCGCTTCGCCCTGTTCGTATTTCCAACCGTCAATCAAAATCTTTGCGGTCATGTCGATTGGTCGAACTTGTTGTCCCTGCACATCGATAGGCTCATTGGCAAAGAACCCACCTGCGCGTAACACCTTCATTAACTCGATGTGACCAGGGTACCGCAAGGTTCGTTCTTTCATAAATGGAACATCCAGCGTATCACACAATGTTCGCAATCCATCGGAGTTGAACGCTTCGAGTGTCCCAACTCCCGGAAGATCCATGAGCACACCCTCACTCAACGCTTCACGCGTGACGATTTGTCCATGCTCAACAAGCCGCGCTGGTCGGATGTACTCTTCAATCACATCTCGTGGGCTAAACGGTGCTTTATATTCCCACGGCCAAACGCGTTCGATTGGCAAACCACCGACAACAATATCAAGGCGTTCACAGGAATCCAGCAAGTGCACCGCATGGGAACAAAGCAAGTGGCTCATTCCAGGCGCGACACCAAAATCTACAAGACATGTGGCGCCATGCTCTTTTGCGAGGCCGTCAAACTTCCGAGGGTCTTCTGCCATAAAGGAAATGTCGCAGCACGGTTTCCCTGCTTTGATTACTGTTTCGAGTGCATGCAGTCCAAGCCAACTCGGGAGTGCGCCAAAAACGATATCAGCTTCGCTCGCAAGCAAAGCAATTATTTTTTGGTCACTACAATCGACTTCACGAATTGCAATTGCCCCATTGGATCGCTCAGCAATTCGACCAAGCGCAGGAGCGCTTCGGTCTGCAATCGTCACGTGAAATCCACTTTCAGCAAGGTCCTCAGCAATAACGGAACCAACCATCCCCGCGCCAAAAACGACTGCATTCAATGCCATAGGGTTACCACTTCTTTGAAATCTCATCTATTTTGGATGTTTTGCCACCCTTCAAATGTGAGACCGTTGCAATACTTGAAATGACAAAGTTCATCGCAACGAGTAGCCAGAGAAACCAGTTTGACCCTGGCAAGGAATCGTCACCCATCAGACCAATAAAAGCGAGAATCGTCCCGAAAATTACAAAGTACATCACAAAAATTCGAAGAGGGCTACTTTTCCTCGATGCGTTTTGACTCGGACTGGATGCGTGATGGGCACGATTTTTGGCATTTTTACGTGTTTTCGACTGTGTCATTTCTGTTTTTTTCTCCAAAAAAGATTCGTTTAAAGGGCATAGTCTACATCGAGAACAAACTTTTCGCCTTTTTTTGAACAAAATTGAACAAAACGGTTCACAATATCGAATAGGAAGCATAGATGGGGTGGCAGTTATCAGAAAGCTGATTTCGCCATTGACAATTGATACTCATGAAGGTGCCTCCACGACCCACCCGGGACTGAGGCATTGACTCCCCGCCCTGATGTCCTATCAGCGCATAAATGGGGTCCTCAAACTGCCACGGTGGCTAGTTTGAGTCTTGAAAAAGCCACGGTAATAGCAACCAAGGATCGTTGCAGACCGCTTGACCAAGGAGAGACTGACGTGCCCGTAACAACAACCAGAGCAAACCTCGTACTAGAACTATTCGACTCGTATTACAAACGCGTCTATTGTTTCACTCGAAAATCACTCGCACCAAGTGCGGCTGAAGATATTGCACAAGAAGTGTTCACACGTCTCCTTACTGTCAACGCGCTTGAAGACAAAACGATCACTTCGAGCTACCTCATCAAAATCGCAGACAACCTTATCAAAAGACGCTACAACAAAAACCAGCGCAAGAATCAATACATCGATTCACAGCGAGAAGAAGCCATCCGCGATCTTCGAAACTTAAAAAACGATGAGCCACAATGGTCTAGTAATGAAATCACAAATGCGCTTTCCATATTACCAACACACGAACGCGATGCTGTCCGACTCGTTGTATGCGAAGGGCTCAGCTACGAAGAAGCGTCCGCATCTCTTGGTGTTCCTGTCTCAACTGTGAACAATTGGAAATATCGTGGCATCAATAAGCTAAAGAAGCATGCCGAAGCAAACGAAATGAAACAAAGCGCGTAAAAGCATTTTACAACCAAACCATCCCCCGTCCGCACAGAGGCAACGACTCCCATCAAAGCCTCTGTGTGGTCTTTTTATGGAATGCTATTATTTTTTCCAGACCGAGTACATTGCGTCGATAATTGCATTCACTCGATTTCTAGTAAGAACAATATTTTCACGCAGATCATTATCGATGACGAGCTTACTCGTATCCCTGATAATGGTGAGCGCTTCAAGTATCTTTGCAGAGATATAAAAATCATATCCTCCTGGCCTCTCATATCGCTTCAAGATTTTTTTGGACTCCTTCTCTAAATCGCTCGCTCGTTTACGAACTTCTTTCTCGGTCTTCTTTAAGTAATCCCACTTGTATTCATTCTCTCTATCTGCGCGAACAGCAATCAGCGCATCTTCCATTTCATCCATCCAATAGTCGAGTTCTTTTTGTTCCTTTCTTGAAAAATCACCCGCCATCGATTTGGCTAACTTTTTAGAACTGATGATGGCTTGCCTTTTCTTCCCATCAATACTCGTTTTGTAAGAACTGATTGAATGCGATGGATAGAATTCCTGAATCGAGTGTACGTTTGCAACGGCAATTTCGTATTGCATCAATTCACTTGCATCAAGTGTCAAAATAGAATCGCCGCTATCGACAAGGATCCAATTTCCACTATCGTCGAGTTTTGAAGATGCAAACTTCTTGTTCACCTTGTCAAACCAAAGTTCATTAGTCACTATGGAAAATGCATCTGAAATTTCGCCTTGCCGATTGGCATTTAAAAGATACGACCGAACAATACTTGCATCCGCTGAGGCATATTTCTTTTCGACCGCATCAGTGCCTCGCAAGACAACAGCAGCACCCACTTTTGAGTCCGGCGCAGCAAGAATTACATCGCACGTCATTGTTACTGTTGATGCAGCACTAAATGCATCATGCGGATACGCGATGATCTCAAACTCAGTGCGGTATTTTTGAATGACATCACAAATTTTGTCTCGCTCGAGAACGAGGCCTCCTGGACTATTTATTTCGAGCACAACCTTGCTTACACCTGCATTTTTCGCCTTCTTGAACATCGCTTCGAGGTGGCTTGCGCCGAACCACACTGCATCGTTGGACATTTCACCATGTACAAAACCGATCCGTCCTATGAGGGGAATCACTGCGAGTTTTGGTTCTAAGACAACCACTGTCTCTTCGCTTTTCGCCGAAGGAGTACCCTTTGCATCTTCTACGTCACTCCCCTTGGGTTCTTCTTCCAATTCTTCTTTATCGCCATTAGCAGTGATTGTGAGCACTTCCGATACATTA
>CAZURP010000116.1:0-5758 GCA_964623715.1 uncultured Isosphaeraceae bacterium
CAATGGAGTTGACATAAATCGAAATTTCCCTACAAAAAATTGGCAAAAAAAGCTGGAACACCAATATTTCCTGGCACCGATGGTGAAATTGAAGAAATCGAAGAAGCAATCGAAATTGCCGATGAAATCGGCTACCCTGTTATTGTAAAAGCAACAGCAGGAGGTGGCGGCAAGGGGATGCGAGTTGCAAAAAACGTTGATGAACTACGACACGCTGTAACATCTGCACAACAGGAAGCCATCGCATCCTTTGGTAATGGCGCCGTGTACTTAGAGAAATTTCTTGAGAGTGCGCGCCACATTGAAGTACAAGTGCTCGGAGACAAGCACGGAAGCGCGGTACATTTATTTAATCGTGATTGCACAAGTCAAAGACGTCACCAGAAACTCATCGAAGAGGGGCCAGCGCCAGGAGTGGACCCAGAAGTTCGCGATAGAGTTTGCGAATCTGCAGCGGAACTTATTCGTAACGCAAAGTACAGTGGCGCTGCAACTGTGGAATTCTTAATGAATAAACAACAAGAGTTTTTCATGCTTGAAGTGAATACTCGAGTGCAAGTGGAACATCCCGTAACAGAAATGATTACTGGCGTCGATATTGTTAAAGAGTCAATTCGAGTCGCAGCTGGTGAACCGCTTTCGTGGAGCCAGGATCAAATTCAGCTCAATGGGCATGCTATTGAGTGCCGCTTGAATGCAGAAGATCCTTCGAAAAACTTTATGCCACAACCAGGGCTGATTGAAACGTGGCAACCTGCAGGCGGTCCGGGAGTTCGTGTGGAATCACATGTCCGCACGGGGTATAGAATTCCTCCGAATTACGATTCAATGATAGGAAAACTTATTGTGCACGGTCGTGATCGCACTGAAGCAATCGCCCGAATGCGCAGCGCACTTGCTGAAATGAAGGTTGGCCCAATTGCTACAACCACTCCACTTCATCAACAACTACTGAATGAACAGCCATTCGTTGATGCAGACTTTGATATTAACTGGGTTGAGCGATTGCTCGATCACTAATTAACGACGGCCACGAATAGCTTTGACATCAGACGTGCCGATGGTGACGTTACCGACCTTGAATTCGGTGATAGTCTTGCCTTCAGTCACTTGAAAAATCAGAGTCATATCTTTCGCTCGGCTTGCAGATAACAAGTGCATCGGTAAGTCGCCAAGTGTGCTTGGTGGTGTAGAGGGTGTTAGTGTTAACTCCATAACTTTATCCTTCTTGTTGTTGCCGATGATGTACCCAATCGGTGAATAGGGACGACCATCGCTATCTAAGAGGACGATTTTGGATGACTCTGGTTCTGTCTGCGTTAAAAAACCAAACGCTGCATTTGTATCGTTACTCACCTTTAACTGCACAATTGCAGTGCCTTCATCGGCGTAGATTCCGCTAATTGCCATCTTTGCAGAAGTGCCAGAATGTGACCACTTTGTTGTGAGTGTGCCCTCTAAAAGATATTTATCTTCATTTGCTTCGATGGTTGCAGGAAGGTTTCCAATACCAATTCGTAAGCCTTTGATTTTGGATGTTGTGAGGAATAAATGAGAAATATCTTTCCCAAGGGAATCTCGTTCAGCAGCAATTTCATCTTCAGTGAGTTTACGTCCCATGTACCGTTTCGCTGAGAGTGCTGAAATTGATTCAGGTTCACCAGAGGGTAAATCAAATCGAGTCCCCCTTACTTGAATGAAGCGTGGCACTAAGTTTCGGTCTTTTGTGTCAAAGGCGAATTTGAAGCCAGTGTCTTGCCTACCGGGGACACTTGTGGCGTAGTTATTAATATCATCGAAACGGTGTAACATTTCGATTCCATCTTTTGTTTCTTGTTTCCAAGCAGTCGGGTGGAATACTTTCGCTTTGCCGTTTGTGTCTTCGCCTATGAGACGGATTTGAGAGGAACCAAGGATGAGTTGACCGCCGTGATCTTTGGCTAACGTGTTAAATGAAATTTGTACTACAACAAGTCCGGCATCATCCTTCGCGTACTTTGTGACGGATGCAGCATTAGGTGCCAACGTTAGTTGTCCTTTTCCGTTGTCGTAGGTGTCTCGAAGAAGGGTTGCGTTCTCATGTACCTTTGGGTTATAGAGTGCCATCGCACCACCAGAAAAATCTGGATGCATTGTGCCGACTGACAACGCACTGAAGAAAGAAGAAGTGAGATGAGAAACGTCAAGCCAAATAGGCTCACCAACTTTTTCAATCAGTCCGGTGCTCTTGTTGCGAGCTGTTCCTTGGTAGCCCATGATTTCGTTTGTTGACTGGAGAAACCCAGAACCAATAAGGCAAATGCCAATGGTGAGTACTCCCGACCCAGCACCGAGTAGACCGCCCAACCCAACATTTGCCCAAGCGGGAAATTTAATGTTAGCAGGAACTAATTTGTCAGCAGCAACGCGAAGTATTAGTAATGAACCGCAAAAAACACCAACGAGTGCAATTCCCCAGACATAGTTGTCAAACGCACCACCACCCATCATGCGCAAAGAGATTGGTTCCCAGAGCGAGAACGCAATTGTGCCCGCTACGACCACGCATACGAGGTGTAGTATCGAACTAAACAGTCCTTCGTTTGCCCACCAGTACGCGATGAGAAGAACGAGTCCTATGATAAGTATGTTAAAAATAATAGTCATGATGTATTACTTGCTTATTGGTGTCGGTTTCTTTGTTTTGTTTTTTGTTTTGTTTACTCTGCCGAACTCTTCAAGGCTTGTCTCGCCTGCAGCAACTTTCTGCCACGCGGCTTCTTGTAGTCGAATCAAGCACTTGTTTCTTCTCGCATGTGCCATTGCCGCTTTGAGGTCTCCTGCAAACAAATGTTTTCGAGTTTCGTTGTCAAGGAACATTGTCGCAAAGATGCCAACTTGCCCCATATAGCCAGTGCCCTTACAGACGGGGCATGGGACGATCTTGTTTTTAAACTCAACTTGACCACCTTTACGGTAGAGCTGGTCAACTGTGTCAATCGGTAGACCTTGTTTTGCAAGGTCTGCCGAGGGCTTGTAGCTGACTCTGCAGTTATCGCAAAGCTTTCGAGCGAGTTTTTGAAAGACGACTGCCTGCAGTCCTTCAAAACTTTTCTTCGGATCAGCGACCATGCCTGCCCATTTTGAAACTAGTTCTTGCAGCGACGTTGCTGGCATTGAAAGATACAACAATGGACCGTCTTTGCCAGGCTTTACTGCAACTTTTGCAACTTCTGCATCTGTCACATCAGTAGCAAGAATGACTTCAGGGTCACGGCGTATGATTGTTTGCAGCTGGCTTGAGTAGTCGCCGTCGAGCTCACCATCACTGTTGTGCGTGATTCCTTCAAGAGGAGAAATGATTTCTTTTTCTAGGGTGACAATGTTGCTGAGGTATGAATCGTGTTGACTAAGAAGTGCGTAGCACGTAGTGGTAACACCAGATTGTTTTTCACCTCCAACAAGAACGATGCCATGCCTGCGATCGTCTTGAGTAAGTTGGTTGAGAAGTTCTTGTTGTTTTGCAGTGAGTCCAATGGAGTTCCATGCCCGCAGTACGCTATCTCGACGGTTGAAATCCAAGCGGATGTTGTGCACACTCGAAGAACCCGAAGCAGTGAGGTGAAGTTCTGCACTGCCGGCATCGCCAGAAACATCAAATGTTCCTGTTTGTCTTCTCCGTACATCGCTTGAGTCTGTTCCCGCGGTTTCTTTGAAGAAAGCGATTACCTTTGCGCCGAGGTCAGGCGAAAGTGTTTCGAGTTTGTTTGAAATGCCATCGACGTAGTACAACCCTTGGCAACCTTTTGAAGTCAGTTGTAATTCAATTCGGGTAGAGCGATTTTCTAGCGCAGTTAAAATAATTTCATCTGCAAGCAAGTAAATTTCTAACTGTGGATCTTCTTTTTGGGGAACGGGAATCGTTCCTGAATTACCATCGAAGCTAATAGATGCCTGTCGATTTGCCTTTGCCTTTTTGCGACCTTCTAACGATTCTTTAATCGAATCCATGCCGAGATGAAACTGTTGCGCTTCGGGAACTTCAGCATTCCGGACTTTCCAATAGGCAAGAATTGGCGCGAGCAAGATGAGCACGCCAATTGGGAATGCAATATAGAAGTTGACGCCAAAGAGCATCACACCTAAGCCGACTGCTGCAGCGGTACCATAAAAACCGTTCCATTTACCTGCGTCGAGATGGAGTAGTCGTGCATCTTTTTCGAGGTGTGTGCTGACAATCCATCCCCATCCTACAAACGCAGCAAACACAAAAATAGGTTTCCAAGGGCTGAGCAAGAAAACAGGAGTGGCTTCTGAAAGCATGCCGGTGAACATTACGCGATACCCTTTATTTTCATTTTGAGATCTTCAGGTTTTGGTGTTGCATCGAGTGCAGTTTTTAATGACACCCATTCTTCTTCAACAAGCCGAAGGAGAGCGGTATTCAAATCACACATGCCTTCTTCATGGCTTTTAATTATGACATCGAGTAGTTCGCCTTCGCGACCTTCCAGTATGTATTTTGTAACAATAGGTGTGCCAAGCAATATTTCAAGAGCGGGGATTCGCGGAGTGTGCTCATGCAAAGTTGGCAGTAGTTTTTGATACACAATGCCGCGCAAGTTATAGGCAAGCAGTTTACGAATTTGAGGACGTTCACTTTCTGGAAACAAGTCATAAATTCGGCCAAATGTTTGCCAAGCGGAAGATGCGTGAATTGTTCCAAACACAAGGTGGCCAGTTTCAGCGGCACGGATTGCCGCTTCAAACGTTTCGTTGTCGCGCATTTCTCCGATGAGTACAACATCGGGGTCTTCACGAACAAGTGCACGTAGTGCTTCATTAAAACTTAAGCAATCGATTCCAACTTCACGCTGGTTAATGGTTGCTTTCTCATCTTTGAAAATGTACTCGATTGGATCCTCAATAGTCACGATGTGGCAACGTTTGCGTTCGTTTACATAATTAAGCATTGCTGCAATCGAAGTAGACTTGCCAGAGCCAGTCACGCCTGCAAAGAGGATTAGCCCGTTGGCTGCCATTGCGACATCGCCAAGTATTGGCGAAAGGTGCAATTGTTCAAAGGTCATAATGCCAGATGTAATCAAACGACACGCGAGCGAGGGTTTTCCTCGTGCCATGAACATGTTGACTCGAAAGCGGTTGTCTTCGTTGTAGTCGTACGCCAAGTCAATTTGGCCATGTTTTTGAAAGTGCTTGTATTGATCGTCGTCAAGGATGTCTTTCGCTATTTGGTAGCAAAGTTCTTCGCTGTTTGTATTAGCGTCGAGACTACGGAGCACACCACGAACTCGGATGCGTGGTTTTGTCCCTGCCTTAATGTGGAGGTCTGACGCTTCGAAGTTAATGGTTGCCTTGAGCATTTTTCGAAACTCAGACAATCCATTTCCAGGAGTTGTACCGAGGTCGTTGTGCACTGCGTTAGCCATGTCTGTATCGTGTGATTCTGTCACTTTGGTCTCTTCTTATAAAAAACTAGATGCACGGAATGCGCATTGACTGCGCAGAATAGCATATTGAGCGTGCTTACTAGGTGCAATCGGGTTGATAATAGGTGCCAAAAATGGTAAAATTGCTCAATGGAAAAGTTACACATACCAGACGGCATAACTTTTGATGATGTTTTGCTCGTACCGAGGTTCAGCGAAGTGACGCCAGATTGTGCAGATACTTCGACTCGACTTACAAATCGCATTTCTTTGAATATCCCGCTCATTTCAGCACCGATGGACACCGTTACGGAGTCTGCGCTCGCTAT